>JANMQO010000056.1:0-8263 GCA_031370565.1 Chloroflexota bacterium | reverse complement strand
CTTCGTTGGCGGTTTCGGCCAAGCGCTTGGCGCTTTCCGCTTGCTCGCGGGCTTCCTGCGTTTCCTTGAACAGGCGCGCGTTCTGGATCGCAATCACCGCCTGGTCAGCGAAGGTCTTGAGCAGCGCGATTTCGTTGTCGGAAAATGGCTTAGGCGGCTGGTCATTCGACCGAGATCCGATCGACCGAGAGGCATCGGGGGTGCGTCGGTATGAGATCTACCGGCCGATCGACGATCCGGACTACATCGCGGTGGATCTCGAGTTCGATGACCGGGGAGAGGCCGAAGCGTTCAAGCTGGCGCTCGAGGAGCTGTGGCGCTCGCCGCAGGCCGCGCCGGCTCTGGGCGGCACCCCACGCGTGCGGATCGTCGACATGGTCGAGCGCAAGGTCTACTGAGAACCCGTCGAGCTGTGGCTCGTCTGACCGCCACAACGCTGCGCCAGGGCGGGAGGTCCTGACCGGGGCCGATGTCTCGGTGTACCCTGCCTCTTTCACGTCGGATCGGAGCGTGGGTTGGTCTGCTCGAACTGCGGAACGGAGAACGAGGCAGGCCGCAAGTTCTGCAAGGAATGTGCGGCTCGACTTGCCGTGGTCTGTCCGTCCTGCGGAGCCGCCAACAGCGCCGACGCGAAGTTCTGCGGCGAGTGCGCGACCCCGCTCGGTAGCGAACCCGGAGCCGGAGCCGGCGCCGGCGGAGCGTCACCGGCCGCTGCAACCAGCTCCGGTCCCAACCGTCCGACCGCGGGCCAGGCTCCGGTCGCCGAACGCCGGCTCGTTTCGGTCCTGTTCGCCGATCTCGTCGGCTTCACGACGTTCGCCGAGGGACGCGACGCGGAGGACACTCGGGAACTCCTGTCCCGCTATTTCGACCTTGCCCGGGACGTGATCGGCCGATACGGCGGCACGGTCGAGAAATTCATCGGCGATGCCGTCATGGCGGTCTGGGGTGCGCCCGCTTCACACGAGGACGACGCCGAGCGGGCCGTCCGGGCTGGCCTCGAACTCGTCGACGCGGTCAAGACGCTCGGGCCGGGCATCGCCGCCCGGGCAGGGGTCCTGACCGGCGAAGCTGCCGTCACACTTGGGGCGGTCGGTCAGGGCATGGTCGCGGGCGACCTCGTCAACACCGCCAGCCGGCTCCAGTCGGTGGCAGCGCCGGGGACCGTCCTCGTTGGCGAGACGACGAAGCGGGCCGCCAGCCGCGCGATCGCCTTCGAGGCCGCTGGCGAGCAGACGCTCAGGGGCAAGTCGGCGCCCGTCCCGGCCTGGCTGGCCTTGCGGGTAGTGGCGGAGGTCGGTGGCCGCGGTCGATCGGACGTGCTGGAGGCCCCGTTCGTCGGCCGTGACGACGAACTGCGCCTGCTCAAGGACCTCTTCCACGCAACCGGCCGCGAGCAGCGCGCCCGCCTCGTTTCGGTCATCGGCCCGGGCGGGATCGGCAAGACGCGCCTCGCCTGGGAGTTCCTCAAATACGTCGACGGCCTGGTCGAGCGGGTCTGGTGGCACAACGGACGGTCGCCGGCCTACGGCGACGGGATCAGCTTCTGGGCCCTTGGCGAGATGATCCGTGGTCGGTGCAGCCTGCTCGAGACCGACGACGAGGCGACGACCAGGGCCAAGGTGGCGGAGACCGTCGCGGCACACGTGCCAGACGCGACGGAGCGACGCTGGATCGAGCCTGCCCTCCTGGCGCTCCTGGGCATCGAGTCCGGCGTTGGCTCCGAACAGCTCTTCGGGGCCTGGCGAACGTTTTTCGAGCGCCTCGCGGCGACGGAGCCGGTGGTCATGGTGTTCGAGGACTTCCACCATGCGGACAGCGGTCTCATCGACTTCGTCGACCACCTGCTCGAGTGGTCCAGAAGCCTGCCGATCTATGTCGTCACCCTGGCCCGCCCCGACTTCCTGGAACGACGCCCCGACTGGGGTGCCGGCAAGCGCAGTTTCACCTCACTCTACCTGGAGCCACTGTCGCCGGCCGCCATGCATGAGCTCCTCGCCGGGCTGGTGCCGGGCCTTCCGCTGAGCGCGGAACGGGCAATCATCGCCCGGGCCGATGGGATTCCGCTCTATGCGGTGGAGACCGTACGGATGCTCCTTGCCGGGGGCAAGCTCAGCCTGGACGGGGATGTCTACCGCCCGACCGGCGATCTGACCGACCTGGCCGTCCCCGAGACGCTGACCGCCCTCATCGCGTCCCGCCTGGACGCGCTGCCGGCCGAGGACCGGGCGCTGGTATCCGATGCCGCGGTGCTCGGCCAGAGTTTCACCGTCACCGCGCTTGCCTCTGTGAGTGGGTCCGAGGAGGAGGATCTGGCGGCCCGGCTCCGGTCGCTCGTGCGGCGCGAGATTCTCACGGTCGAGACGGACCCGCGCAGCCCGGACCGTGGGCAGTACGTGTTCGTCCAGGCGCTCATCCGCGAAGTGGCCTATCACGCCCTCGCGAAGCGCGACCGGAAGATCCGACACCTCGCCGCGGCCCGCTTCTTCGAGAGCCTCGGCAGTGACGAGCTGGCGGGTGGCCTGGCCGGCCACTATCTCGCCGCGCACGCGAACAGTGCAGAAGGCCCGGAGGCGGACGCCCTCGCCGCCCAGGCCAGGATCACCCTGAAGGCGGCCGCCGAGCGGGCCACGGCGCTCGGCTCGAACAGCCAGGCGACGGGATTCCTGGAGCAGGCGCTGGCGGTCACGATGGATCGGCAGGAGCGTGGGGAACTGCTCGAGCGAGCCGGCTCGGCCGCCTCGGCTGCCGGATTGAGCGACTCGGCCAGGACCTTCCTCGAACAGGCCGTCGAGCTGCACGGCTCGAGTGGCGATCGAATCGCGACCTGCCGCGCGACGGCGGAGCTGGGTCGAGTGATGCTCAACGCGTTCAATACGGAGGCGGCGCTCGCGTTGATCGCGGCCGCCACGACGGAGTTCGCCGACCTGGCCGAAGAGCCAACAGGGGTCGCGCTGTGGGCGCAGCTCGCGCGTGCCCAATTCCTCTTCGCCCGCCCCGCGGAGGCCGTCGCGACCGCCGACGCGACGCTGGCGCTCGCTGAGCGCCTCGATCTCGTGCCGGTACTGGCCGACCTTCTCGTCACCAAGGGGTCGGCCCTCAGCAACGTCGGCCGGCCGCGCGAGGGGCTCGGAACGATCCAGACAGGCCGGTTGCTGGCCGAATCGGCCGGCCTCACCTTCACAGTCCTCCGAGCGACCCTCAACTCGACCGGGCCGGAATCCGAACAAGATCCCCGCTCGAGCCTGACTACCGCCCAGCGAGGACTGGACCTGGCGGTGCGCCTCGGCATTTCGGGATTCGTGGTGGCTTTTCGCGAGACCGTCGGCTCCGTTTCGGTCCGGACCGGCGACTGGGATACCGGCGTTGCGACACTCCGCGCAGGCCTTGAGGCACCGAACGCGGGCGATCGAGTCCATCTCCTGGGGACAATCGTGCTGTACGGGATCCTGCGGGGCGAGACCGGCGCGACGGACCTGGGCGAGATCGAACAACTCCTCGAGGGCGAGACGGACCCGCAGGCGACGAGCCACCTGCCGATCGCTCGGTCGATGGTCGCGCTCGCCCAGGGCGATCCCAAGACGGCCCAGGCCGCAGCGGAACGAATGGTGGAGATCTTGCCCCCAGCAGGGGACGCGTTCACGTGGAGCGTCGCCGCGCGGACCGCGCTATGGGCACGCGACGGCGAGCGCGCTGCCCGAGCCCTCGACCGACACCGGGCCTCGGGAGCGCACGGGCTGGCGATCGATGTGACCAATTCGACGATCGCCGCGGGGTTGGCCGCGCTGGCCGGGCGGTGGGACGAGGCTCGCATGACCTATCGGACAGCCCTCCGAAGTTGGCGCGACCTGGGCCTGCCGTTCGACGAGGCCCTCACCGCCATCGACATGGCCACCCTCCTCGATCCCGCCGAACCGGAGGTCCGGGCCGCGGCCGAGTCCGCACGCGAAACCCTTGCTCGGCTGGGAGCCCAGCCGCTCCTGACCCGGCTGGAGGCCGCGCTTGCCCGCCCTGGTCCGGCCGGGCCTGCGACGGCTGACGTCAACGCCGTGGTCGGGACCCGGACGGGCGCGCCGTCATGACGCCACCCTGACGACACCGGCGGCGCACAACGAGAGCACCGCCCTGGAGGAGCTGAGATGCGCTTCGGACGGATCGGCGGCATGCTCATCGGGGGCGGTGTCGTGCTGTTCGTGCTCGGCTACGCGCTCATGATCGTGGGCGCGGCCGTGGGCAGCCCGCTCACGGGCGTGGCGACGGCCTTGATCGGCTCCGGGGCCGCCACCCTGTGTGCGGCCGGACCAAGGCCGCTGCACGGCCGGGTCATGCGGATCGGCCTGGGGACCCTGGCCGTCGGGCTGGCGAGCCTGTTGGGCTCATCGGTCGTGGCCGCCATGCTCACGTTCGATCCGCTCGAGAGCTTGCCGTTCGGCGTCCTGCTCATCGGCGGCTTCCTGGCCATGGCCCTCGGTTCGCTCGTCACGGCGCTGTCACTCGTGCGAGTGCCGGGTCTGTCCCGAGTTGTGGGCTCGCTGTTCCTGGCCGGACCATTGCTGTTTCTCGTTGCCGGGACCATCGGATCGCATGTGGCAGACGTGCCGTTCCTCTCGGTGATCGCGGGGGCATTGGCGATCCTCGGCGCCATCGGGTTCGTCCTTGGCGGCACCGGGCTCGGCCTGCTCGCCATCAGGGGCGATCGCGCCGTCGCGAGCCGGCCCGGATCAGCCGGCGTCCCCTGACGTGACCGGGCTTCGGCCGGCTTTGGCCTCCGTCGCATCGGTTGCGCGTGCGGCAAGGGCTGCGTCGAGCTGGGCCAGGTACGGTCGCGCTCCGACGCGCTCGAAGATCGCCCGTGCCTCGGCGGCGGCCTCGCGCGTCGCCGGATGGTCCGCGCCGACAAGGAGCACGTAGTCGAAACCGGTGCAGGCCAGATCGAAGTCCTGACCCATCGCGCGATATCGGGCAAGCGCGTCGCCATAGCCGGCGATCGCGTCGTCGCGTCGGCCCTCGAGCGCTGCGATCCCCGCTCGGGCGGCGATCCGAGCGGCCATGGTCGCGGCTGCGGAGCTGGGATGCGCGTCGAGTCGATCGGCGGCTTCGCGGGCGTGTGCGAGGTTGCTGCCCCACAGCGCGGCACGGACGGCGCGGCCGAGGAAGATCTCGCCGATGTTCCGCTCATCCGAGGCGAGCAGCATCTCGCGAAACGACTCATCGTAGCGGCCGGCGAGCAGCGCCCGATCGCCCCGGAGAACGCCGGCCGCGACCGCGCCGAAGGGGTCCGTGGTCCGTCGGGCAAGATCCTCGAGACTTGCCAGCGTCCCATCGGTGGACTCGCCCCGGGCAACGCCCATGAGCGCCTGGACCGACAGGCTCCGGATCTCGTCGAGTGGGCTCGCGACACCGTGAGCGCGGGCGTCAGAAAGATCCCGCTCCGCTGCGGCGAGGGCGTCATCCCACCGGTCGGCGATGAGGAAGGTCAGGAAGAGCCCCGTGATCGCCGCCCAGTTCGCCAGCGATCGGTTCCCCACTCGGCGCGCCAGGTTCAACCCCATCTCGACCGTCTCTCGTGCGCGCCGCGGATTCGCGTCGGTCGAGACGGCAAGGTTGGACAGGGCGCGGATCTCCGCCGCCACGAAGCCCTGCGCGCGGGCCAGGTCGGCGGCGGCGGTGAGCAGGGCGACTGCTTCGCGCTGCCGGCCGAGGTATGAGAGCGACGAGCCCTTGTTGTTGAACGTCTCGGCAATGATCCGGTCGAGATGCCGGCGCTCCGCGAGTCCGAGTGCTTGATCGGCCGTCTCGATCGACTGAACCGATCGGCCGGATCGCATGTAGCCGCGCGACAGGTTGCTCAGCAACCCGGCTCGCACTTCCTCGTCGCCCGTCTCGGCGAGCCGTGCCAGCGCGGCCTCGAGGACCTCCACTGCCTCCGGCGGCTTGCCGCTGTCGATGAGGATCTCGCCGAGGAGTGCCTCGCCGGCGCCGGCAACGCGCGGATCGTCGGCTGCTCGCGCGAGCTCGATCCCGGCGCGGACGAGCGCCTCGGCGTCGGCGTGCCGCGCCGCGGCGTTGGCCGATGTTGCCGCGCGGAGGTGCAGCCCGGCGCGCTCCCCAGGATCGGCGGTGATCGCGATTGCCTGACGGAGGTACGAGACGACCTGGTCGTGCGCACCGAGGGTGGCGGCGCGTTGGGCGGCACCGGACAAGGCGAGTCGTGCCTGGATGGCGACAGCGTCAGCCTCGGCGCCGTTGTCGGACGCGGCGTGGGCAGCGACGTAGTGATTGGCCAGGGCGCCGGCCAGCTCGTCGTCGCCGAGCGCCTCGAAGTAGCGCGCAGCGGCGAGGTGGCGGGTCCGGCGCTCGCGCTTGGCCAGGATCCCGTAGGCGACCTCGCGGATGAGCGACTGGACGAAGTGGTACTGGCCACGCTCGGGCGAGCGGGGGTCGACCTCCAGATCGAACAGCTCGCGCCGGACGAGCCCTCGGAGGCGCGGCTCGAGGTCGGCCGCGTCACGGCCGCCGAGCGCGGTGAGTCCGGCGATGGTGAACGTCTGGCCGAGGACCGCGGCGTCGGCGACGAGGCTGCGGTCACCGGGCTCCAGGGCATCGAGCCGCGACGCGATGAGGCTGCGCAGGGTGTCCGGGATGGTCAGCGTCCCGAGTTCGCCCACCGGGCGGTAGGTGCTCCCGTCGCGCTCCAGGCGGCCGTCGGCGACGAGCGAGCGGATGGTCTCGACGGCATACAGCGGCATCCCGTCGGCGCGGGCCAGGATCGCGGCCACCGCCGGCTCGGGCAGACCCGGCACGAAGCCATCGAGCAGGGCGCGCATCGCCTCGTCGGTGAGCGGCTGGAGGGAGAGGCGGGCCAGGTTGCGGACCTCGGCGCCCCAGTCGGGACGGCGGTCGAACAGCTCGGGTCGAGCGAGCGTGACGACCAGCAGCGGAACGTTCCTGGACCACTCGAGCAGATGCTCGATGAAGTCGAGCAGGCCGCTGTCGGCCCACTGCAGATCCTCGAACAGGAGCACGGTCGTGCCGCGCTCGGCGATCCGCTCGAAGAAGATGCGCCAGGCGGCGAACAGCACGTCGCGGCCGCCGGCCGGAGCCGGCTCGATGCCGAGCAGGGTGAGCAACGCCGGCTCCACCCAGTGCCGGTCCTCGTCGGTCGGCACGTATTCGGCGACGGTCGCGCGGATCCGCTCGCGGGTCGTCGCCTCGTCGTCGGTTTCGGCCAGGCGGCAGCGTCGACGGACCATCTCGCCCAACGCCCAGAAGGTGATCCCCTCGCCGTACGAGGGCGAGCGGCCACGGTGCGCGAAGATCGTCTCGCTGATCCCGTCGATGTACTTCTCGAGCTCCCAGGCCAGCCGGCTCTTGCCGATCCCGCCGGGGCCGGTGATCGAGACGAGCCGGGCGCGCCGGTCGCGACCGGTGGTGGCGATGAGGTCCTTGAGCAGGCGCAGCTCCTCGTCCCGGCCAACGAACGGCGGCTCGGGCAGGTCCGAGCGGCCCTGACCGCCGCGCTGGGCGACGACCCGGAGCGCGCGCCAGGCGGGGACCGGGGCGGTCTTGCCCTTGAGCTGCTGCTCGCCGGCCTCCTCGAACGCGATCGAGGCGCTGGACGCGCGCATGGTCGGCTCACCGACGAGGACGCTGCCCGGGGCGGCCACCGACTGGAGCCTCGCGGCGGTGTTGACGAGGTCGCCGGCGACCATGCCCTGGTTCGTCGCGCCGAGGGTCACCGCGGCCTCACCGGTCAGGACGCCGGCTCTGGCCTGGATGGTCGGTCCCAGGGTACGCACGGCATCGACGAGCTCGAGGGCCGCCCGGACCGCTCGCTCGGCGTCATCCTCGCGCGCGGTCGGGGCACCCCAGACGGCCATGACCGCATCGCCGATGAACTTCTCGACCGTGCCGCCGTATCTGGTGATCACCTCGGACGCGAGATCGAAGTAGTGGGTCAGGGTCTCGCGCACCTCCTCCGCGTCGCGCTCCGCGGCGAACGGGGTGAAGCCGACGAGGTCGGCGAACAGGACCGACACGAGCCGGCGCTCGGCGACAGGGGCTGGGGCAGGAGGGGCTGCGGGGCGGGAGGTGGCCAGGGCCGCGGCTGCGGGGCGGGCAGCGCCAGCGGACGGGGCACCACCGGTCAGCGGCGCCGCGCACTCGCCGCAGAACGCATCGCCCGGGTCATAGGACGCGCCGCAGGACGGGCATGCGGTCGCCAGCGCTGTCGCACAGCGGACGCAGAACCTCCGGCCGGGCT
>JANMQO010000003.1:0-8172 GCA_031370565.1 Chloroflexota bacterium | reverse complement strand
CCTTCCGGATCCTGGAGCGGGACCTGGCCGCGCTGCGTCGGCACGGGTTCGAGATCAGCGGCTCGGTCCGGCACGGCGATCGGCTCTGCCGCGAGATCGGCTATGTCAACAGCGAGCTGTTCACCGAGTGCCCCCGACCGGCGTACGAGCCGCTGGACCGGCCGCTCGTATACCAGGATCCGGCGTCCGGGCTGCGCCGCGAGCTCCGCCTGCGCGCCCGCTCGATGGCCGAGTTCGGCCTGGCCTATGAGGCCAACTGGATCGGGCACTCCCTGTACCAGACCGACACGGGCGGCCACTGGGGCGCGCCGTTCGACGAGATCGAGGGCCAGTTCGCCGAGGACGGCGGCTTCCTGCAGATCCTCGTCCATCCCGTCTGGTGGGCGATGGCCGGTGAGCCGATCCGAGCGCGCCCAGCCGTCAGCGTCGCGTCGCCGGGCACGTAGCGGCGGGTCAGGAGCGGCGACCATCGGCGCGACCATCGGCGCGCCGGGTCACGGGCGGCGAGCCCGCGCTGCGCGTCACGAGCGGCGGGCGCGACCAATCAGTCGGCGGACACGGGCTCCGACCGATCGTCGCAGCCGCCGAATGGATCGGGCGGCCGGAGACAGTGTCGGCGGCGTCGGCGACGAACCGGATGCTGGCCGCAGTCGCGCGCGGCGAGGGGCGTCCCGACGCTGCGCGCCGATCTGCAGGTAGTTGCCGACGAGGTCGAGGTGACACGGGTCGGCCGATTCCTCAAGCAGCCGGACGAGGTCGCTGGCCCGGTGCCAGGCATGGACCGGGGTGCCCCCGCCATCGCGCTTGGTGTAGAACGAAATGAGCAGCAGGCCGCCGGGCCGGACGTAACGCACGAGGTTGGCGATCAGGCGTCGGTTCACCTCGGTCAGCAGGTCCTGTTGCGAGAGATGGCTGATCGCCCGGCTGAAGACGACGTCGAAGCTCGCCTCCTCGAAGGGCAGGTCGCTCCCCGCGTCGGCCACCGCCAGCTCGAGCCGTGGGTCCCGCTGGCGAGCCTGCTCGATCCCGACCGAACTCAGGTCGACACCGGCCGCCTGCAGGCCCAACCCGGCGAAGATGGCGGTCCAGAAGCCGTCCCCGCAGCCCACGTCCAGGATCCGATCGCCGGGCCGGATGTCGAACTCATCGAGATAGTGCTCGCGGACCCAGGCGGTCCAGTCGGCCGTCCGGGCGTCGTAGCCGAAGCCGCCCTCGGCATAGCGCGCGTCGTACCAGTCTTCCAGCGAGGCCTGTTCCGGCTCGACCGTCATCCGAATTGCTCCCTGCGCCGCCGGGTCATGGCTGGCGGGCGCCACGTCCGCGGGCTGGCCCATTCTGGGACAGCGTGGTGCAGCCCGTCACGCCCGAGGCAACACAGACCCGTTCGCTGTTCTCGCTGGCAGTTCGAACTAGTCGTCGGCGGGCAGGCCGCTCCTTCTCGGCCGCACGGTGAGGTAGGCGCCGATGCCGGCCCCGAGGAGGACGATCGTGACGATCCATGAAGCCCGGTCGCCACCGTCGGCCGCAATCCACGCCCACCAAGCCGGATGGTTGATGTCCTCGCCGCCACCGATGACCGCCACGGCGAGGAGATAGATGGCCGGGACGATCGTGGCGACCCGCCAGCCCGCCAGCGGGTACGCCAGGAGCATGAAGCCGAGGTACACCAGCACGGCGCGCGCGGCGATGGAACCGGCCAGTGCCAGATCGGCTTGCCGCATGGCCAAGGCCGCGATGCACGTGATGCCGACGGCCAGCGCGGCGAGCAGCAGATCGAACAGGTGGATGGGTCGGCCACTCACTGACTCGAGCTGCGGGTCACCCCTCGCGCACCCCCATCCGACCGCAACCGGCACTGCGAGCGCGAGGAAACACGCCGCCGCGAGGGTGGCGCCCGCGGGACTCGGCGTCGCTGCGACTGCGGATCCGGGCAGTGCCAGGCCGACCAGCGTGAGGGCGATCGCGCCGACGATCGCAGGGACGCCGCGTACGTGAAGCCACAGGCTCACGGGTGGACGGTGATGAGGTCGAGTGGCCAATCGGTGCAGGCCTGCGACACTTGCTCGGCACGCGACATCCAGGCTCGCCGGGTTTCGGGTGTTGCCGCTCGCAGTTGATCCACCACCGTCAGGGGCTCCGGATAGCCACCCAAACCAGCACCGCCATGCTGCTCCCGCAGTCCGTCCGGCGTCATACCGCCGGCTGCGGCGTACCAAGCCGCCAGATCCATGACGGCAATCCCGCCCGTGGCTCCGGTGGGACAGTTGGGGTCGGCGGGCAGCATGCCGGTCGCGAGGGCACCGATGATGTCGTCCTCCGTGTACGAGACTCCGATGAACCCGACAGCGAGCGCGCCCGCCGGCGCCACCGTCGGGTCCGCCTCGGTAAAGAGCGAAGGGGCGTCGATATTGGCGTTCTGCCAGCCGGCGCGAACGGTGGCGACAATCCGGGCCAACTGGGCGGCGCGGGCGCGGTGCTCAGGCCACGTGCAGATCGTCACGCCGCCGTCGGTGCGGCACTCCAGCAGGGCGGTGTCGCGTGGGATCGTCGGGGCATAGGTCATGCCCCCCACCAGGAGGACCCCCGCGACGCCCGCCCCCGCCAGCGTGGCGAACGCACCCCCGACACGGCGCGCCACGAGCGCCGGACCCGCCACCAGCAGAGCGGCGGCTCCGATGATCCCGAGATCGACGATCGAGGAGGCGATCAGCGCGCGCGGCGCCAGATCCTGCGCCAGCCCGCAGCAGTCGCGGAACATGCCGGTCAGGTGCCGCAGCCAGACCGGCTGGATCGCCGGGACGAACGCGAGCCAGATGAACGACGCGACGATGGCCAGCGGCCCGGCCACGGCGAAAGGAAGGAGGAGTCCAGCGGCGAAGCCCGCCACGCTGAAGGCGACGAGATCCAGCGTCGTCATGGCGATGAGGCGTAGATCAGGCAGCCCGATCCCAGCTCGAACGAGCTCGACCGCGATCGCGACCAGGACCGCGACGAGTGCGACCAACACGACCGGGAGCAGTGCGTTGAGAGCGATCGTCGCTTGGGATCGCACGGATGGCGCATCCCACAGGCGGGCACGCCGGAGACGGGAGCCCTCCCAGGCCGCGCAGGCGGCACAGAAGGACCCCACGAACGCGAGCGTGGCGGTTCCCGCGGCCGTCGCACCCACGGGGTATCCGTCGGCCGGGAACCGTGGCTCGATCGATGCGTACCACCCGACGAAGAGGAAGGCCGGAATGGCGAACCAGAACACGGGCATGACGCGGACGGCGGTGCGCAGGCGGATCATCGCTCGTCAGAGATGAGCGCCGCGTACGCGGCTTCAGCCTGGTGCGTGCTCTGGTCCGGCGCCAGGGCCATAAACGCCTCGGTGCTGCCCTGGAAGGGAATGCGGCCGTGGTCCATGACGATGACCGTGTCGAAGAGGTCCGTCAGGTCGTCGACCTGGTGCGTCGACACGACGACCGGCACGTCCTGTGCCACCTGGCGGAGCAAGTCCCGAAACCGCGCCCGCTGGCCGGGATCAAGGCCAGCCGTCGGTTCGTCGAGGAGGAGCAGGTCGGCCCGATAGACCAGCAGCTGAGCCAACCCCACCCGGCGCTGCTGACCACCAGACAACTGGGCTGTAAGTCGATCGGCTTCATCGGTCAGGTCGACACGCTCAAGCGCCGTGACAGCCTCAGTCCAGGCCGCCGACCGGGACATGCCCTTGAGCCAGCCGGCATACGCCACCTGCTCACGGCTGGTGAGTCCTGGGATCGCGCGCACCTGCTGCGGCATCCAGCCGACCGACCGCCGGAAGGCGCGCAGATCCCGTCGCCTGGAGCTGTCAAGGTCCCCGAGACTGACGCTCCCCTGCGTCGGCCGCAGGGCGGTCGCTCCCAACGAGAGCAACGTGGTCTTGCCGGCGCCGTTGGGGCCGAGGATGACGGTGCAACCATCTGGCGCTTGCCAAGAGAAGCCGGCAAGGACCGGTGACGGCGCACCCCCAAACAGGCTCGTGCGTGGGTACGAGAAGCGGACGTCAGTGAAAGAGAGGCGTGTCAAGTCGTCACCGGCCGTACTGCTGCTGGAGACGTAGGCACTCGACTCAGTCTGATGCGAGCGACACTCGTACGTGCCGCCCGCATCGATCGCAACGGGGTCTCCGAGCGGCGACGAGCCCGAGGCTACGAATGAGGTGAGATTCCGAGATTTCACCTCATCTCTCTGTCAACCAAGATCACTGTTGGCGCTAGTAGTCGATTTCGTAGGTGAGCGTGATGGTGGCGGAGTTGTTCCGCGTGTACTCAACACTGTAGTCGGCTGTACCCGAAGCACTCCAGCCGGCCCACTGCCAAGTGCTGTTGTTTGCACAGGTTAGCGACTTCTCCGCAGTCCCCGTGCTGGGGACAAGCGGCCAGTGATGCATCCAGTCGAATTTCAGACTTCCGACGGACGACGAGCAGTACCGGATGTAGAAGGACGTGCTGGAGGCGTTGTAGATCGGGGAGTTCCATCCTGGACCCTTGTTGGTGATGGAGTTTGGTCCGATCGTACTTGCCATGACAGTAGCGGCGAAGACCAGCGAGAGAACGAGACCGAGTCCGACCCCCGCGTACTTGCGAATTGCCATGCGAATCCTCTCAAAGCCTATCCAGACGGGTGATACAGGTTCGTGCTGTCTGTGATGCCTCACCCCCTTTCGCTGTTCGACCCAGAACTCGAACGGAGCGCTGTTCGTCGTCGCGGAGTGCCCGCCCCCGCCAAGGTGCGCTCAAGGTCGGACAATTCCCGTTGCTCTAGACCCACTTCGCCGGATCGTCGTACTGGCGCGGAGCGCCGCAGGTCTTGGGCGTGTCCTTCTACAGTCGCCAACACGCTCTATAGGCGCTCCACGCTCGAGAACTTGTCGTTCGCGGCGTCGCCGACGTACGAGACGGACGCCGCGCCCCAATCCCAGCCGGTGCCGCCAAAGCTGATGTCTTGCCACCATTTCGGGTGGCCGCCTGAGTAGGTCGTGAAGGAGCTGATGGCGTCGTTCCACCCGATGTCGCCGAGGTTCGCGTATGTGACGTACGCGACGAACGACGGGCCGCCGAAGTTGATGTCGGCGTACCAGCGGACGTATGGGGCGACGGCCACTGAAAGGACTGGGGCCGCTTGCAACGTCGCGGCTGTCACTTCGTCCGCATCGCGATCAGCGGACGCACGAAAACAGCGGATCAGCGGGTAGACACGATCGTGGCAGTGATATCGGGACACATCCGCGAGAGCGATCGGCTTGCCATTCAGAATGGCACGGACTTCGGCGGGATCTGACGCGGCAGACATTGGCACAGCAGCCCAAGCAAGCGCAGATGCCACAACGGCGGCGACTACCAGGCTCCGTAGCGCGCCCGAATACTGGATGCGACGATCCATGACTTCCCCCGATGGAACACACTGCCAGCAGTTGGCGAGAAGTTGAGGCGGCCCCCCCGCCAGTGAGCCCGAACTGCCGGAAGGACACCGGCCCAACTGGCGCTCGCCGCCTCACCGGCACCATGCGTGGTCTCGGTGTCGCCGTCGAGCATGCTGGCCCGCAATGGGTCGTGCGGGAAAACCCGCAACGGGACATGCTCCGCACGACGAGCCCGCCTCGGTCGTGGCGTTGTCCGCTTGGCACCGTGAAGATCAACGAAGGTAAGGGGCCAACGTGACCAAGGCAAGGGCGAACCTCGACGGCAGGAACGGGCAAGATCGGACTAGACGATTCGGTCGGCTTTCATCGAGCTTCGTCGCCGCGCTGGTGATCGCGACCGCATCGTTCATCGTTCTCGCGTCGCTGGCGCTCGTCTTTGTCCCGCCAGTCGGCCTATCTCTCGAACGGACGTCGAGCGGCGACTGGGTGGTCACAGATGTGCCTGTCGGCGAGTCGGCGTGGCTCGAGGGTGTCCGCCCGGGCATGACAGTGGCCGGTGCCACTCCGGAGGCAGACCCGACCCACTGGGACAGCCTGTCGCTCTCCGATGGGTCGATGCTCGTCACGATTCAACGCAATCCGCGTCCGCCGGGCGTCTTGGTGCTCGTGCCCGGAGTGCTTGCCCTGCTGGTGGCGATCGCCGTGCACCGACTCGCGCCCGGGATCGCCTCGTGGCTCCTGGTCATACCGGCACTGACAAGCCTGACCGTCGCGTCGGACTTCGTGCCTGCATTCTTTGGCTTTGGATTGGTCGTCGCTCCGCCCGCGGTCGGAGCGCTGTACGTCGCTGAGCGGGCCCGAGACTTGCCTCGATACGCCACGACCGTGGCGGCGATTGCGGTCTTCCTCGCCGGCACCGGCTGGCTCTTGGGCTACTTCCTGCGGTTCGAATCCTGGGCGGTTCTGCGGCAGCTCTCGGCCGGGATCGCGCTGATGCTCCTCGCCGTCGCCTCTGCGGGCGTCGTGCGCCAGGCGCGGTGGCGCGCTCGAACGCGACTGTCGCGCAGCGGATCCGCGGCGGCGTCCTCGACCGCACTTCTGGGGGCCACCGTGGATGAGCTCATCCCGGGTCGAAATCGCAGCCGGCTGCTTGCGATCGAATCGGAGCGTACACGCCTCGCTAGCGACCTCCACGCCGATGTCCTGCCAGAGCTCGCCGACGTCATCCGCTCGGCAGACGCGGGCGTGAACCCGACCGAGACGGCGAGCCGACTCCGCGCCGTCGCCGACGACCTCCGGGACCTGATGGCTGAGCGGCGCCTCGCGGTGCTCGATGAATTGGGGCTCGTGCCGGCGCTCGAATGGCTGGCGGAGCGCATCGAGGAGCGAACGAAGGTCCGCGTCGAGATCGATATCCGCGGCGACGATACCCAACGAGCGCCGAGAGAGGTCGAGCTGGCCGCCTACCGGATCGCGCAGCAGGCCATCGACAACGCGCTCATCCACGCCCACGCCGACACGATCAGGATCGACCTCACGATCAGCGGGAACCGACTCGAGCTCGACGTCACCGACGACGGTCTCGGCCTGCCGGTCGACGCGGAGGCGCGTGCCCTGCGCGCCGGCCACCTCGGGCTGGCCGACATGCGGGCGCGTGCTGCAGCGATCGGCGGCACGTTCCGGATCGGGAGCCGACCGGATAGCGGAACCACGGCGGCGCTTCGATGGCCGGTCTGATCCGGGTCGCCGTCGTCGACGATCATCCAGCGACCTCCGAGGGCCTCGCCTCACTCCTGGCGGCTTCGGCCGATATCGAGGTCGTGGGTACGGCACGAGACATCCCTGGTGCCCGGGAGCTCATCCGGGCGGCGACCCCGGACGTTGTGCTGTGCGATATCGAACTCGGCGGTGGAGGTCGGGGTTTCGAGCTCCTCGAGGAGCCGCGCCCGCAAGAGGGTGCGACGCCCACGGTCGTCTTCTTCAGCGCCTACGACTATCCGGCGTTCCGTGCGCTGGCCATGGAGCGGGGCGCCGCAGGCTATCTCCTGAAGACGGCGCCCGTATCCGAGATACTCGACGCGATCCGAACCGCTGCCGCTGGTGGCACAACCTTCACTCCGCGTGATCTACGGACGGCGCGATCCGCTCTGCGCCCGCCCTCGGGGCGCGAGCTTGAGGTCATCGGCCTGATTGTGGCCGGGCATACGAACGATGAGATCGCCGCGGCACTGGCCATCGCGCCGGCGACCGTCGAGAGCCACCTCCGACGCCTCTTCGCGCGCTACTCCGTCTACAACCGGACCTCGCTGGCGATGCTGGCGATCCGGGAGGGCTGGATCGACAAGGTGGGGCGATAGCCGCCGGCCTGTCGCAACGCGCTGGTCCTGCCGTCTATCGCGTCCAAATCTGGGCCGTGCGGGTTGCTGCGAAAGGTTCATGACATCAAGGTCCGACCTACCCACCGGCTATGACTCTGAAACGGGCGCGCCGTGTACTCTCTCGGCGATGGCTGACGATCTTCCGAACGACCGGCCCGGCCCGGGCCCAACGCCCAAGGCGGCCCCGCGCGGCGTGGGGCGCCGGCTGGCCGGAATCCTGCCGCCTCCCCGGGACGAGGCACTCGTCCGGCTCGGGCGGGCGGCGCGCGACCTGATCCTGGGCCGGGCCGCACCCGCAGCCTCGCCGGCGCGCATCGAGGCGGACTTGCGCCGGATCGAGCGTGCGGCGGCGATGCTCGAGCGGGGCGACCCAGGCGGTGCGCTCGCACAGCTCGAACCGGTCCTGGTCGC
>JANMQO010000314.1:0-3147 GCA_031370565.1 Chloroflexota bacterium | reverse complement strand
AGGTGGCCGACAACGACCTCTGGATCGCCGCAACGGCGCTTGCGTATGAACTGCCGATCGCCACAGCCGACGAGCAACTCGGCACCGTCGCGAAGACGTTCGGAATCGAGCTGCTGGCGACATGAGCGTCGGGTAGGAGTCTGGTCGTGAAGCGCGTCGACGACGCCTGCTTCGAGGGCGACCTTTGAACAACTTGTCCTGTTGACGCGGGGGCGAGACAGTCTTACTGTCAGTGGTAAGAACGCAGATTGCAAGGGGCTGACGATGCGAATTACTACGAAGGGCCAGGTCACGATCCCCCAATCCATCCGGGAGCAGACGGGTCTCCTGCCGAACACCGAAGTCGAGTTTCTCGTGGAGGAGGGGAGTGTGCGCCTCGTCAAGGCTGCCGTCGGCGTTCGTCCCACACGGGGGGCACAGGCAGTCCGGCGACTTCGCGAGCACGGCGGCGGTGTGCGAATGACCACCGACCAGATCTTCGCCCTCACGCGCGGGGAAGCATGACGCCCGTCCTGGTGGACAGCAACGTCCTCCTCGATGTTGCTACGGCCGATCCGGTCTGGAGCGCGTGGTCGAGCGCGGCCCTCGAGCGCACCGCCGACGAGTCCATACTCATGATCAACCCGCTCGTCTACGCCGAGGTGTCCGTCGGCTTCCCGACGATCGAAGCCCTCGACGAGGCCCTCCCGGCCAGTCTCTACCGCCGTGAGGAGCTCCCATACGAGGCCGCCTTCCTGGCCGGCAAGTGCTTCGTTCGGTATCGGCGGGGTGGGGGATCCAAGGCTTCCCCGCTCCCGGATTTCTACATAGGGGCCCATGCAGCCGTGGCGGGCTACCGGCTCCTGACCCGCGACGCCGCGCGATATCGCACGTACTTCCCGAAACTCCTGATTATCGCGCCATGACGCTCACCGTCATCGATTGGTTGCTCGACTCGGATTCCTCGGTCCGCTGGCAGGTGATGCGCGACCTGACGCACGAGCCGGCGGACGTCATCGCCGCCGAGCGGTCAAGGGTCGCGACCGAGGGCTGGGGCGCCCGGCTGCTCGCGCTCCAGGCGCCGGGCGGCCAGTGGGGCGGCAGGCCATGGTCGCATGACTGGACGGACACGTTTCACGTTCTGGAGCTTCTGCGGCGACTGGGGCTTGATCCCGAGAGCGAGCAGGCCCGGCGGGCAGTCGGTCTCGTCCGCGAGCGTGTCACCTGGAGGGGCGGCGCACCGGTGGAGGTCCCCTGGGCCGACAACCGGTTCTTCGAGGGCGAGGTCGAGCCGTGCATCAACGGCAACGTCGTGGCGACCGGCTCGTATTTCGGCGTGGACATGACGCCGCTCGTCGACCGGCTCCTCGGTGAGCAGCTCCCCGACGGCGGCTGGAACTGCGAGGTCGAGAACGGCGCGACGGTGTCGTCATTGGGGACGACGATCAACGTTCTCGAGGGCCTGTTCGAGCACGAGCGGGCGATCGGCGGCTCCGCCGAGGTGGCCGCGGCACGCCGCCGCGGCGAGGAGTACCTACTCGAACGCCAGCTGTTCCGTCGGAAGACGACCGGCGAGGTGATCGACCCCACCTGGCTCCGGTTCTCGTTCCCGCACTGGTATCACTACGACGTCCTGCGCGGGCTGGAGTACCTGCGCGACGCCGAGGTCAAGCCCGAGGAGCGCGTCGCCGAGGCGATCGGGGTCGTCGAGGGCAACCGGGATCCCGACGGCCGGTGGTCGCTCCAGAACGTCCACCCGGGCGAGGTCCACTTCCAGATGGAGGACGGCGAGGGCACGCCGAGCCGATGGAACACGCTCCGCGCGATGCGCGTGCTCGACTGGTTCGCGCAGGGCGGGTAAGCGGCACGGGAGCTGCGAACCTGGAGCCGATTGAGCGCCGCCTGACCAAGGTCCTGCCTACCCGCGTGAGGCGATCGACCGACGATCGGGGGAGTGGAATCGCGGCGGGCCGAGACAAGGGGGCTGTCCGAGCCGGGCGATCGAGCGTGCGCATGCTTGGGTGCGGGGCGAGATTACGGTGGCCCAAGCCCACAAGACCGCCGCTACAGCCAACGCCGCTGCCCGAGAGGCGTCCGGCGCAGCGAGAGAAGCGGCCCATGCCGCCGGTCAGGCCGTGGCGGTGGCGAACGTCGCAGCGCACGAACTGGGTGCGGCGGTCTCAGCGCGACGGGGTCACCGCACGATCGGACGGCCACTCCGCGCCCACGCGCCCGTCCCACCGCGCACCGACACCGCCCCCTCGAACCCGTGGTCGAGGAGGAAGCTGGTGGCTCCCCGGCTCCGGCTCCCGGACGCGCAGATCACCGCGTACGGCTTGTCGTGCTTGAGCTTGCCCACGCGGTCGGGTAGTCGCCTCACCGGGACGTGGATCGCGCCGGGCACGTGCCCGCCCCTGAACTCCGAGTCCTCGCGGACATCGAGGACGCGGACGGCATCCTGCGCCAGGAGAGCGTCGAGCTCCGCGACATCGATTGCGGGCCCGCCGAGACGTTTCAGGAACGAGAACACGCATGCCTCCGGTGGTGGTGGTGTGAAGCGGCGGATCCAACCGCGGGATCTGTACCCGAAAGGATAGCCGGGAGCGCCCCTGGGCCCGTAGGTGGACCCCGGCCCAGACACGGATGTTCTCGCCGTGCTGCATACTTGCGCAAGCACGCAAGGCTAGGGTACTCTCTGGCTGCGTGCCCAAGCGTTCCGGCGCCATCCTGGGTTCAACACAACGCGCCGATAGGAAGAGGTCTCGTTCAATGGAGATGACAATCGACTTCCCCGGAGGCGCCCGTGTGGAGGCCCATTTCGGCGGCTTCGTCGTTCCCACCGACCAGCCGGCGTCGGGCGGTGGTGAGAGTTCCGCCCCGACGCCCTTCGCCACGTTCCTCTCGACGATCGGCACGTGCGCGGGCATCTACGTGCTGGGCTTCTGCCGACAGCGAGGGATCTCAGCGGAGGGGATTCGCCTCGTCCAGCGGATGCGGACCGACCCCTCGACTCACCTGGTGAGCGACGTGCAGGTCACAATCGAGCTACCGGAGGGCTTTCCCGACAAGTACGCCGACGCGGTGGTTCGCGCGGCCGAGCAGTGCGCGGTGAAGAAGCACTTCGAGCACCCGCCGATCATCCGCGTGGACAGCATCCTCGCGGGGTAG
>JANMQO010000262.1:0-25066 GCA_031370565.1 Chloroflexota bacterium | reverse complement strand
GGGTCCCCCGCGGGGCACGAAAGGTCGGCACCCGAGCAGTCTAGCGGAGGCGCGCGGTGCCCTACCTCGCGTCTCCGCCCGCGCTACTGGACGAGCCCGGCCGGTCCGCCTGGGAGCTGCACGTTCTGGTTGCCGTTGTAGGTGACGTTCATGTTCGAACCGGATGTCAGCGTGGCCGATCCAACGATGACCAGCCCGTTCATGGCCGCGACGCTCGCGTTGCTCTCCATGTCGAGGAACGTACCCGTGTGCAGGGGGTCGGCGGGATTCGGTGCACCGTAGATGGTGCCTTGCAACCAGGAGGTCGAGCTCGCCTGCGTCTGGATCGTATGCGTGCCGCGCCGATCGAAGTACATGAGCAGCCCCGGATACGTCGCACCCAGGTTCGTGGGCAGCGGCGCGGATAGCTGGACGTTGGCCGTACCGCTCTTGGGCTTGAAGTTGGCGTTGTTCATGAACACGAGCGTCACGTCGGTGCCCGTCAGCAACGAGCTCGACTCGACCTGGACGTCGCCGGTGAAGTAGTAGGTTCCTGGGTTGAGGTGGACGGTCGCGTTCGCCTGGATGGACAGACTGTTGTAGATCCCGGGCGTGAGATTGGTGGTTGTGTTCGGACCCTTGTCGGTGGCATCACCGAAGTTGGCGCCTGTCGCGGTGGGGTTGGCCAGAAACGCGAGCGGGTCGGGGATCGGGCTCGACAGGGTCGTTCGCGCGGGCGAGATCGAGCAGTTTCCAGGGCTGTAGCTACCAAAGATACTGATCCCGGCGCCGCTCCCCGATGACTTCAGCGTGGCGTTCGCCTGGCAGTCGAGGCCGGAATTGGACCCGATCGCCCCTCCGTTCACGGTCAGCTGCGTCGATCCGCTCTTCATCATGAACGTCGGACTTGTCCCGAGCACGCAGAACACGCACACGGGGGCTGCGCCGACGGTGGTCCGGGCGGTCGCGTCGGCCGAGGCGTTCCAGTTGGAAATCCCGACCAGTCCCAGGAAGAAGGGCGTCCATGAGCGGTTGGTCGGTACCTTGACGCCGCGCGCCGTCGTCGGAATCGCGCTGGCGGCGTTGGTCACGTAGGAACCGCCGATGGGCACGCCCTTGCTGTCCACGTAGACGGCACCCGTCGCCGTCCCAAGCCCCGGTACCGTGGCGCCATTGTTCGCGGTCGCGATGGCCGAGATCGCGTTGTACACGTCCTGGTTCGTTCGGACCGCTCCGCCCACGCTCTGGGCCACGACCCGGGTGCCGGCGAGGGCGGCCAGGTCGGCCGCATTCTGCGCCTCACGGCGCTTCTCCCAGGCCACACCGCCGTCGATTACCAACCCGACCATGGCGATGAGCACGACCATGGCCAGAGCCACCAGGACCAAGATCTGGCCCCGTTCTCGATTCCCCGTATGCATCTGAAGCGCTCCCTACCCGTTACGGAATGGCCATCGCGGCGGACGCCCCGAGGGTCAACACTGGAAATGGAATGGCGAAGACTGGCGTCAGCGGCCGGAGGCTTGCTGCCAACCGCACCGAGACCACGTTGCCGGACACGTTGCCGCTGGTGCAGTCGTTGCCCGCCCAACTGCTGCCGGTGGGGGCAGATCCCAGCGCGCTGCACGCGATATACGTATTGACCGAGGTGAGCGGACCGACGAGGACCGACATGTGGTTCGCCGCCGCAACGACGTTCGTCCGGAACTGGGCGGCGGTCGGACAGACAGGCGCGGTACAGGCACCGCCCGTCGCGCCGATATAGGCAGCCTGCACGGCAGCGAGGCGAGACGCCTCGCGGGCAGCCTGGGAGACGGTGTTGTAGGCAAACACGAGGCGCGTCCCATCGATCAGGCCGAAGACGATCGCAAAGAGGATCGGCACGGCCAGCGCGAACTCCACGAGCGCCTGACCGACACCTTCCCAACGGGTCGGTCGGGATCCGAGCCGGCGGCTCACTGGATCACCGCGGTGGCCGAAGCGCCGAGCGTGACGGTGGGCAGGATCGGGTTCGGCACAATGAGGCTGAACGGGCGCGTCACGGCCACGACGACGGTGTTGCCGCTGGCGGCGGTGTTCGACGCGCACCCACCGACGCACGACACGCTGACGGTCAGGGTTGCGTCGCCGCCGAGCTCCTGGCGGGCCACGTAGGTGATGTTGGCCGGATCCGGGCAGGCTTGCGCACCACTGTTGGCCCAGCAGGTCGGATGGGTAGCACCGTACGCCGCTCCCTCCCGGGCCGCATTCTGGACACCAACATAGACGTAGAAGAGGCGTCCGACGTCGACGGCGATCAGCAGGAGGACGAACAGGAAGGGCACGACCAGTGCCAACTCCACGAGGGCTTGGCCGTGGGCGCGCGCGCTTCCGCCTGGTCCGTGACCAGGAACGTGGTCTCTGTACATCCGTTCCCCCGGATACAGAAGTTCCCCCCTTCTGTGGTTGTGCTGAACACTATACCCTCGCGAACGTACCGCGCATGACCCATTTGGGCTAGTACTCCGAGCCGCCTGGAGTGTTTCGGGGCGGTCCGGAGCGGTCGGGCCGGCTCGTCGCGAGCGCCACGCCATTCGGGACTACCGTTCGGCGGACGCGGGTACCAGGTCCATCGCTCGCTGCTCGGCGGGTGCATCAGTGGTGGGTGCATCGGCGGTGGGTGCTTCCACAACGCGGGACGGGGCTGGGGCGATCACGTCGATGCGACTTCGGTTGAGCAGAGCGAACGCGTAGCGCACCGGCTCGGCCCCGGGATCCACAGCCGACCGTACCTCGACTTCGGTCATGGGCACGAATGGAAGGTCGCTGACGCCCATGTATGTCGCCATCGGGCCGCCTTCGGGCAGATGTGCGTCGCCGGTGATGAGCAGGCCGGGACTGACGATGCTCAGGCGTCTGGTCTCTCGTGTCGCTCGAAAGCCTTCGCGGTTCTGCAGCGGACCGGGCTCACGCTGCGCGATCAACGTGATGGCGTTGCGCGTGAGCCAGAGTTGGGGGGCGACCGCGACGGGATCCTCGCCATGCAAGCCCATCAGCTGACCGTCGCTCAGGCTGATGAGGCCCTCGCTGAGGTTGGCGAAGTCGGACAGCCGGTTGAAGCCGCCCACCGACAGCGTTCCCGACAGACGCAGGCCAGACCCCAGGATCTCGACTGGCTCGAAGCGCCCGGAGCGCAGGCCTTCGTCCGCGGCCGGTCTCGAGGATGGTTCCAGCACGTCGTCGACGGCAGCGCTGCTGCAGATCGACTCGGCCGCCTGTAGCAGCAGAATCGCCGCCGTGGAGTCGAGCCGAAACTCGAGGTCGCTCATCGCCCGGCCTGCTGGCCGTGGGCGCGCGCTCTTCTGCCTGGTCCGTGACCAGGACCGTGGTCTCTGTACATCCGTTCCCCCGGATACAGAAGTCCCCCGTCTGTAGTTGCGCGGAATAGTACACGCTTCGGCCAGACGCTCATGTGCGTCGGCCCACCCGTCGACGATGGCGATCCCCCGCGGCGCGACTCAGCCCAGGTCGCGCTGGACCGAAAGCACATCCTTGAGCTGCTCGATCCGGCCCATGACCCGGGCGAGCTGGCTGACCGAGGCGACCTGCAGGGTGGCGGTCACCACCGCCGTGTGATCCTGGTGGACGTTGACGCTGGCCGCCACGATGTTCACCCGGGCCTCGGCGACCACCTGACTGATGTCGCTGAGCAGGCCGGTCCGGTCATACGCCTCGACCCGGATCGCGATCGGGTAGGCCTGCTCGGGGGCTGACTCCCACTCCACCTCGACGAGGCGGTTCACCTCACGCTCGTTGCTCACCGTGGGACACGAGCGCAGGTGGACGGTCACGCCCTTGCCACGGGTGATGAAGCCCTGGATGGGGTCGCCCGGGATCGGGTGGCAACACTTGGCGAAGCGGACCAGGAGATCGCCCACGCCGTTGACCCGCACGCCACCGGTACGCACCGGCAGGGTTGGCGGGGCAACAGTGGGCAAGACCAGTTCCGCGTCATCGACCACGCCCAGGCGCATGACCACCTGCTGGGCACCCACCGCGCCATAGCCGATCGCCGCGTAGAAGTCGTCGAGGGTCTCGTGGGCGTACTGTCGACCGACGTCCAGGATCCGTTCGGAGCCCACCGACTGGATCGATTTGCGGGCGAGGCGGCGCAGCTCGCGCTCAAGGGACTCGCGCCCGTGGACGATGTTGTCGTCGCGCTGCTGACGCTTGAACCAGGCACGGATCTTTTCGCGAGCATGGCTCGTACGCACGATGTTCAGCCAGTCTCGAGACGGGCCGTGTTCACCCTTGGTCGTGACGATCTCGACGATGTCGCCGTTCTTCAGGCGATAGTCGAGCGGTACCAGGCGGTTGTTGACCTTGGCCCCGATACAGCGGTGACCCACGTCCGTGTGGATGCGGTAGGCGAAATCGAGCGGCGTCGCTCCGGCCGGCAGGTCCTTGACGTCGCCCCGCGGCGTGAACACGAACACCTGGTCCTGGAAGATGTCGAGCTTGATACCCTCGACGAACTCCGTCGCGTCGGAGACCTCGCGCTGCCAATCCATGAGCTGGCGCAGCCAGGCAAGCTTGGCGTCGTACTCGCGATCCGACCGGCTGCCCTCCTTGTAGCGCCAGTGGGCGGCGATTCCGACTTCGCTGACCTGGTGCATGGCGTGGGTGCGGATCTGGATCTCGAGCGGCTTGCCTTCGATCGCGATGACCGCCGTGTGCAGGCTCTGGTACAGGTTGTTCTTGGGCACCGCGATGTAGTCGTCAAACTGCCCGGGGATCGGTCTCCAGAGCGAATGGACCACGCCGAGCGCCGCATAGCAGTCGCGCACCTCGTCAACCTGGCAACGGATGGCGTAGACGTCGTAGATCTCCTCGAACCCGGCGGCCTTGCGTTCCATCTTCTTGTGGATGCTGTAGATGTGCTTGGGCCGACCCTGCAGCTCGGCCGTGATGCCGGCCGCCTCCAGTGCCGGACGAAGCTCGGCGATGGCCCGTTCGATGAACCCCTCGCGGCCCTTGCGGCGGGTGTCGAGGAGCGTGGCCAGTTCCCGGAAACGGGCGGGTTCGAGCGCCTTGAAGGCCAGGTCCTCGAGTTCCCACTTGATCTGCCAGATGCCCAGCCGTTCCGCCAACGGCGCGTAGATCTCCAGCGTCTGCCGGGCGATCCGTTGCTGCTTGTCGGCGGGCAGTCCCGCCAGCGTGCGCATGTTGTGGAGTCGGTCCGCCAGCTTGATCAGGACGACCCGGATGTCCTCGGCCATCGCCAGGAACATCTTGCGAATGTTCTCGGCCTGCTGCTGCTCGTGGGTGTGGGTACTGAACTTGGACAGCTTGGTGACGCCGTCCACCAGCCGGGCAACCTCCAGACCGAAGCGTTCCTCGACATCGGGCAGGCTGTACTCGGTGTCCTCCGGAACGTCATGGAGGAGTGCTGCCTGAACGGCGATCGGGTCGATCCCCAGGTCGGCCAGAATTTGGGCCGTGGCGATCGGATGGGTGACGTATGGCTCACCGGATGCCCGGAGCTGTCCCTGGTGGGCTTCGACGGCCAGGTCCAGGGCCCGACTGACGTCGTCCAACCTGGCCTGCGGGTGGTGCTGTTCGAGGCTGGTCAGGAGATGGCGGCGGAGCGGCTCGAACGAATGGCCGCCGTCTTGGGTCCTGGTCGACGGCGCCACCGCTCGACGCGGGCCGGCGCGGCCCGCCGTCGGCTTCGTGCTGGCGGGCTCGACGGACATGGTCGCCACAGGATAGCAGCGTCTCGTTCACGCTCGGCCCGGCACTCGGTCCGTGTGCCAGGCGAGCGACCGACCGGGCGCCCGGGCAACCCGCGACGCGCGCCTTCGGTAGCGGGCTACCGCCGTCGGTCGACGAGACCCCGCCGTCAGGCCGAGGTCGGGTTGAAGCGTGCCACGAGCACGAGCCCGCCGCCGACGATCTGGAACGACAAGATCCGGAACGGCGCGCCGGGTCCCGGCATGATGAGCGGGATCTCATTGTTCGCCAGGCTATCCGGCCGGAGCAGGACCAGCGCGCCGTCGCTTCGGACGCGCAGTCGGGCGGTCACCGATGCGCCACCGACGATCGCCCGCAGTCGATCCGGTGCGGCCAGGGTCAGCTGGCCGGGTGCACTGCCGAAGGCACTTCGGAGCGCCACCCCCGCGAGCTGACTGACCTCGGTTGCCGAGAGCGTCAGGGTGGCCCGTACGTCGGTAGCAGTCCCACTCAGCTCGACGTTGGCGACTTCGATCTGGGCACCGCTCGCGCTGTCGAACCAGACGTCGCGCAGACTCCCATCGATCCTGCCAAAGCTCCGATCCAGAAGGTGGACGTCGTGCAGCGCCAGGCTCACTTCACCAGCCAGGACGCCCCGGAAGGACGCGTTCGTCGAGTGGACCCGCAGCGCGTCGGCGGTCAGCGTGAGCAACTTGAGCGGAGGGTCGGCAATGACCTGCACGGTCGTCCCGGTGCCGCTGAAACCGGCCAACCCGAGCGCTCCCCCGGCGACGGCCGACACGATCCTCGGCAGCAACGTGCTGCCCGCCAGTACCGCCACCGTGACCAGCAACGCGATCGATACCAGGCATCCGCGCATTGCTCAGTCCTGCCCATAGCCCAGCGCCGAGAGCGCTGCCAGCGCAGACGAACGCTCGTCCCATGGTGTCGGGCCCAATGGCCCGATGATCGACTGCTCGTGTCCCTTGCCTGCCAGCAGCACGACATCGCCCGGTCGGGCTTGTTCGAAGGCTGCCGTGATGGCCGCGGACCGATCCGCGATGAGCAGCAGATTTCTGCCCGGCTGCATGCCTGCCGCCTGCGCGCCCGCGCCGATCTCGGCGAGGATGGCCTCGCGGTTCTCGCCGCGGGGATCTTCGTCGGTGACCACGACCAGGCGACAGCGCTCGCCGGCGATCCGGCCCATCATCGGCCGCTTGGCCGTATCGCGCTCGCCGGCCGATCCAAACACGGCGATGAGATTGCCGCCTCCAGCCGTCGCCAGCGGCGCCAACAGGTCGAGTACCGTGCGCAGTGCCGCCGGGCTGTGGGCATAGTCGACGATGACTCCGAACGGCTGGCCGACCTCGATCCGCTCCATCCGTCCCGGCACGCCGGCGACCCCCGCCAGTCCGTGCACGATGGCCTCGAGATCCAGATCCCAGCCCACGCCGAGGGCAACAACCGCCAGGGCATTGTGCACGTTGAAGCGGCCGGCCAGCCGAAGGTCCACTGTACCGGTCCAGGCCGGCGCCGCGATGGTCATCCGCAGACGCCGCGCGTCCTCTTCGATGGCCGTGACCCGAATGTCCGCCCGCGAATCGACGCCGTAGGTCAGCAGGCGGGCGCCTGCCGCCCGGACCGCCGCCTCGAAGGGTGCGGCCGAGGGGTCGTCGCGATTGACAATGCCCAGACTGGGTCGCGGCCTCGCCTTGTCTGCCCAACCTGCGCTCAGACCCTGGAACAGGCGCAGCTTGGCCGCGCGGTAGGCCTCGAACGATCCGTGGAACTCCAGGTGCTCATGGGATAGATTGGTCAGGATCGCGGCATCGTAGGCAACCCCTGCCACGCGCTCGGCGGCCAGCCCGTGTGAGGTGGTCTCCAGTACCGACACGTCGTCGGCCGATTCCACCATCGCTCGCAGGGTGCGCTGCAATTCAATCGCGCCGGGCGTCGTGACGTGAGCCCCGGTTCGCGCGCGGACCGGGCCGACCCTCGTCTCCACGGTACCCAGCAGGCCGGTCCGCAGGCCGGCCGCTTCCAGGGCAGCCGCGGCCAGGAAGGAGGTCGTGGTCTTGCCATCCGTGCCTGTGATCCCGACGACGGCGAGCTCGCGGCTCGGATCGCCGTACCACCAGCACGCCGCGGAAGCCAGCGCGGCCGGGCTGGCGTCCACCAGCAGCTGCAGTCCAGAACGTCCCACTGGCGTTTCCACGATGGCGCCGACTGCGCCTGCCGCGATCGCCTCGGCGACATGATCGTGGCCATCGGCGTGGCCGCCACGGACGGCCGCAAACAGACAACCCGGACGCATCTGACGGGAATCGTCGACGATGCCGGTCATGAGGCGGGCCGCGATGGCGGCGGAATCCACGGTCACGCCGTCCAGGCGGCATTCCCGCAGCCGGCCCTCCGCCTCGAGCCGGCTGAGGAGCGTGCCGAGTACTCGCGGCTGGCCCGGCTCGGCAGCCGCGAGGACGTGAGACAAGGTCCGGGCGTCGTCCAGGCCCTGACCGCTGTCGTCGTGCGAGCGGTGCGCGGCCGTCGTCTGTTCCGTCGTTTTCCGCATCCGGCTCATCGAGCCGCCACCGGTGCGTCCGAGTCCACGGTGCGACCAGCACTCGACCGGGACCCTGGGGCAGGCAGCGGCAGCTTCCCGGTCAGGCGACCGAGCGCATAGCGGACCGGCCGCACCACGAGCTCGTGGTTGCCGGACAGCTCCCGCCACCTGGCCCCGAAGGAACGCTTGAAGGCGTACAGCCCATACATCTCGTCGCCCTCGACCGGCTCACCGCGCGACCCGGCAACGTCCACGCCAGCCAGGTCCATCTCGACCAGGCCTTCACGCACTGCCAGCTGGATCGCCCGCCAGAGCAGGAAATGGATGACGCCGGGATAGCTGTGGCGGAGATCCGCCCGATCAGCAGAGTGGGAGTACGTCAGTCGGCCGCCGTGCCGGTAGAACGTGGCCCCGCCGAGCAGATTATCCGCTGGGCTGCGCACCTCAAGGTAGACCAGGTGGCCGGCCTCCAGGGCGGCGCACGACCAGTCGATGAAGGCCTGACGCGGCCCCAACCCGAATCCCCGCCTGGCCGCCGTCGAGGCGAGGAGGTCGTAGAACCGGTTGAAGACGGGCGCCGTGGACGAAATCGGCGGCGGGTCGTCGCGAGCTAGCGCGTCGGCGTGCGATGGCGCCTCGTCACGTTGCCGGACGTCCCCCGTCGGTGGGACCTCGAAGCCGTCGCCGGACGCGTCGGCGTAGCGGACGTCCCAACGGATCGCCCGTAGTCCGCTGCGCTCGGCATGGCGAACTCGCTGGCGGACCGAGCTGGCACACGCACCGAACAGAGCTGCCTCGCTGACTCCTGGCTCCAGTGCCAGGGCCACCCGATGACGTGACGGCTGCACCTCCTCGATCAATCGGAAGCCGGCCGCCTCAATGAGCGCCGGATAGCCGCTGGCCGCTTCAATCTCCGCGTCGCTGGCCACCACATCCACACCATGGGCCGCCAGGTAGGCGGCGGCAGCGGTCAGCCTGGCCGCGGTCAGAACGGCCGTTTCGCCAGCTGCGACGGGCCCACGGGAGAGGTAGGCCCCGGCGCCACCGACGAGCTTCCACGGGCGTTCCAGCGAGAGCAGCCGATACCCGTCGTCGAACGCCAGGAAGCGCGGTCGCCAGCCCAGCCTGGCCCGCTGCTCCGCCCAAGTCCGAGACTGATAGACGTTGCCACCTGGCGTTTCGACGGTGCGCGTATCCCAGTCCTCTAGCTGGGCCAACGTTGCCTCCGCCACACGCACTACGGGTTCCTCGACGGTGGCACGGCCGACGTTGTCTCGGTGGTCGCGGTCGTCTCGCTGGTCGCGGTCGTCTCGCTGGTCGTGCTTGTCGCGATCGTCGCGGCAGTCAACGGACGGGGCGTACGACGCAGTCGTTCGGCCACTCGGACAGCCAGCGCGCCTGGTCCGCTGAGGGGGAGATCCCAGGCGCCGATCAGACGCACCTCACGGCCGCCGAAACCCTCCTTGAATTGGCGGATGCCCGGATGGACCAGGCCCCACAGGTCATAGGAGCTGGCGCCCTGCTCGCGCGAGGTGCGGATTGCCTCCCATTTCAGCAGATAGTTTGCCCGCTGTTCGGCGCCGAGCATGGTCATGCCGCCGTACGGTTCGACCACCCGTCGACCCGCCCGGACGAGCAGGAGGGCCGCCTCCGGCGTCCCCGTCGCATCGCGGGCGAACAGCAGGCGCGCGCCGCCGCCAGCTCGAAACGCCTGCCAGATGTCACGGTAGGCGCCCTCCGTCCGAATCGGCGTGCCGGTTCGACGCGAGGTTTCGCGCATGAGCCGGTGGAAGGTGGGCAGCACGGTCGGGTCGCGATCCGCGTCCTCGTCGGTGACGGTCACCCCGAGACTCCTGGCCCGATTGATGTACTGGCGCCATTTCTTGCGCAGGTCGGACCACAGGCCCGCCTCGTCCGGGGCGAGATCGATCAGTCGGGTCACGCTCGGCTGGACTTCCGGCGCGGGCCGCCAACCAAGGCTGCGCAGCGTAGCCGCCGTGGCCCGGTGCGGGTCCAGTGGTCCGCCCGGCTCAATCTCCGGGTCCATCCTGAGCAGCGCGATTCGTCGAGCGGGCGGGGTCGTGAGGGCGGTCCGCACGGACTCGGTCCAGGCAGCCAGGGCAGGCTCGTTCCAGGCATCGGCCAGTGGCCCACGTGGGGCATACGCAAACGTCCACGGCAGCGGGCTGGCCGTGCGCAACAGGAGCCGACCACCGATCCGATCTGATCCCGGCGCTGACGCCTGGACGAGCCGGCTCGACCAGCCGTTGGCGGCCTTCACGCGCGCCCAACCGCTGAGCTGCAGGTAGGTCGCCAGTGGGTGGGCCGCCACGAAGGCATCCCAGGCGTCAGTGGCACCCGGACCGGTCATGCCCGTGCCTCCCGGTGGAACGCGGACGACAGCAACCGCCCGACGACGCCGATCTCGGGCACCCGCAGGACGCGACTCAGGCCGAGGTACACCACCCCGGCCAGCCCTCCGGCGATGGTCACTTCGAGCAAGAGCATGGGTCGGCTGGGCGCGGGGCCGATGCCACGCACGGCCACCTGCATGGCCAGCAGCGCAACCACGCTCGAGGCCAGGGCGGCCGCGAGGTAGCGCCCGCCCGCCCCTGCCAGCGCGCCCGGCTCGAACGCCCTGACCCGGCGCTGCAGGACGACGATCAGATACACCAGCTCCACCCACGAGCCGACGGCGATGGCCAACCCGATCCCGGCCAGCCCCAGTCGCCCGACGAGCACGATCGCCAGGCCCACGTTGATGGCGACCGCAAGGAGGGCGGCAACCAGCGGTGTGACCGTGTCCTGGCCGGCGTAGAAGGCGCGGGCCAGGATCGCAATGAGCGACTCCGAGGCGAAGGCGAGGGCGAGGAAGACGAGCGAGCCGGCCGTCAGGTCGATGGCCCGCAGATCGAACCGGCCGTAGGCGAACAAGAGGATCACCAGTTCGCGGTGCAGGGCGATGGTCAGGCCGGCCAGTGGCAGCATGATCCACAGCAACAATCGCAACGCCCGGCTCACCAGTAGCACATAGCCAGCCAGCTCGCCCCGAGCCAGACTGCCCGACAGGGACGGCAGCATGACCACACCAATGGGGATCCCGATGACGCCGATGGGGATCTGGAAGATCGAGAAGGCGAGGTAGAACGCGGAGGCCGCGCCCGTACCGATCCCGGTCGCCAGGGCCGTGGCCACGAGGAAGGTGAGCTGGCTCGCCCCGAGCCCGATCGCGCGCGGGATCATGAGCAGCAGGGCCTGTCGGGCATTCGGGTCGCCCAGGTCGATCCGGGGGACATATCGGTACCCGATCGCCCGCAGTGGCAGGAGCTGGACAGCCAGGTGGCAGATGGAGCCGGCCGCGACGCCGATTGCCAGCCCGACCACGCCGAGCGTCGGGGCCAGGAACACGGCACTCGCGATGATCGCCAGGTTGTACGTGATCGGCGCGATGACCGAGGCCGCGAACCGGCCCTTGGCGTTGAGCAGGCTCGTCGCCAGCGAACCGAGCGCCAGAAAGATCGGGCTGACCAGCATGATCCGGGTGAGCTCCACGGTCTGAGCCGTCTGGGCCGCATCGAATCGCTGGGTGACGAGCGGGACGAGCGCCGGTGCGGCCAGCAGGATCACCAAGGCCAGGAAAAGCAGGACCGTCAACATGAGGTTGGCCACGGTCGACGCGACCCGCCACGCCCGGGCTTCGGCATCGGTTGCCACCAGTCCGGCGACGATCGGGATGAGGGCCGACGAGAGTGCTCCGGCCGCCACCAGCTGGAAGATCAAGTCCGGGAAGCGAAAGGCCGCCACAAAGCTGTCGAGATCCCTGCCCGCCCCGAACGTCGCATAGATGACAAACAGGCGTACGCCGCCCAGCAGCCGGGCGACGAGCACCGCACCGGTGACCAGCAAGCCGGCCCGGGCCAGTGCGCCACGATCGATCACGAGGCGCCGTCCGGATTCCGAGCCCGCGGATGCGCGGCCAGGTACGAGGCGCGCAATCGGGTCGACGACACGTGGGTGTAGATCTGGGTGGTCGCCAGGCTCTCATGCCCGAGCAACTCCTGCACGACGCGGAGGTCTGCCCCGCCATCCAGGAGATGGGTGGCGAAACTGTGCCGCAGCGTGTGCGGCGATACACCGAGCGGCAACCCGGCGCGCTGGCGCAGTCGATCCAGTCGGTAGCGCAGGCCGCGCACGCCCAGTGACCCCCCGCGATGGTTGACGAAGAGCGTGGGGATCGGGTGTGCCGCGCCGGCGGCCGCGCCGCGCGCCAGGAGCACCGAGCGACCGTCCGCGAGGTACGCCGTCAGAGCCGCGCGTGCGGGGCGGCCCAACAGGCCGATCCGCTCCTTGCGACCCTTGCCCAACACCCGCAACTCTCCTCGGCTGAGGTCCAGTGAGCCCAGCGTCGCTGAGGCGAGCTCGCTGATCCGGAGGCCGGCGGCGTACGCCGTTTCGATGAGTGCCCGGTCGCGCAGTTCGAGCGCCCGGCTCAGCGCCGTGTTGCCACCCGAGGTCACGCCGCCCATGCCGGTCGCCGCAATGAGACGCTCGACCTCGTCCTCTTCCAGCACCCGGGGCAGGCGTTTCGGCCGACGAGGGGTGGCCACCGCCCCCCATGGGTCGCCGGCACACAGATCGTTCCTGGTGGCATACCGATAGAACGAGCGAATGGCGGCCAGACGCTGCGCCACCGAGCTGCGGGCGTGGCCGGCGGTGAGCGTGGCCAGGTAGCCTCGGAGTTCGGTCCGACCAGGCCGGCGCCAGTCGATGCTGCGCTCCTCCAGCCAGCCCAGATAGGCACCCACCGCGGTCCGGTAGGCGCGCCTGGTGTGGATGGAGGCGTCGCGAGCGGTCAACCCTCCCATGAACCGCTCAAGCGCGTCTGCCGCGATCACGCCCCGGGCGCGCTCTCGGGCTCGATCGAGGCCGCGCCGCTGCGACGCCGCGGTGCCGCTCGCGGTGTCGCGCTGCGCGTGGCGCGGCCCCGTGTGGCGCCGCCGCGGGCGGCTGTCCGGGCGCCGCCCCGGCTGCCACGGGTCGGTCGGGCGATCGCCGCCGGGTCCGGCGGACCGCCGACGGCCTGCATCCCTGCCGCCATCGCGGCCGCCGCCAGCTCCATCGTCGAACCACAGGCGAGACACAGGGCAGCATCCTCGCCCTTGCGCGCGATCGGGCCCGCGTCGGCGTCATGGACCGCACCCAGCGGCTCGTGCGAGGTGGTGTAGTCGCACTTGGGGTAGCGCGAACAACCCCAGAACACGGATCCGGTGCGGCGCGCCCGGCGCGGTGTCAGGCGGCCCTCGCCGCAGCGCGGACAGGCCACTTCGAAGGGCAGCGGATCGGGTGGCGGCGGACCATCCTTCTTGATGTAGTCGCACTCGGGGTACCGGGAGCAGCCGGCGAACGGGCCGAAGCGACCCTTGCGGCCGACCAAGACGCCGCTGTCGGTCGCGCCGCACTTGGGACACGCCTCGCCCACGCCGGGCACGTCAGGCGCCGGTTGGCCGTCCGCACCGAGCGGTCCGTCGCCGCTCGAGAGGGGCCGGGTCTCGCGATGCTCCGGATACTGCGCGCAGGCAAGGTATTCGCCGAAACGACCGGCCTTGATGACCATCGGGTGGCCCTCCGAGCACGTCTCGCTGGAGGCCAATCCGATATCCGCCGGTCGGAGCTCCTGCTGCTTGGCCAGGACGGTCGCTGCGAATGGCGTGTAGAAATCGCGAACGACGGGTACCCAGGCACGGCTGCCGTTGGCCACCTCATCGAGCGCCGCCTCCATCCTTGCCGTGAACTCGAGGTCGACGAGGTTGCCGAAGTGGTCAACCAGCAGGTCCGTGACGATCTCGCCGACGGCCTCCGGACGCAGCCGGCGCTCCTTCACGGTGACGTAGCCACGGTCGACGATGGTGGAGATCGTGGCGGCGTAGGTCGACGGGCGACCGATGCCGTGTTCCTCCAGCGCCTTGATCAGGGTCGCCTCGGTGTAGCGTGGCGGTGGCTCGGTGAAGTGCTGCACGGCATCCACCGACGCAACCGACGTTCGGTCGCCCTCGACCAGCGGCGGGAGCACCCGTTCGAGTTCCTCGGCCTGATCGTCCTGCCCTTCGGTGTAGACCGCCGCGAACCCGTCGAAGATGGTCCGGGTCGCCGAAGCACGCAGGAGGTATCGACCGGAGATCAGCTCCGCCGTCGTCGTCTCGAGTTCCTTCTCCTTCATCTGGCTGGCCAGTGCCCGCTGCCAGATGAGGCGATACAGCCGTGCCTCGTCCCGCCCCAGGGCCTTGGCCATCGCCTCCGGATCGCGCCGGAAGGAGGTCGGCCGGATTGCCTCGTGCGCTTCCTGGGCGTTGCGAGTCTTGGTCTTGAACGGTCGGCCCTTGGGCATCGTGTAGGCCGCCCCAAAGCGCGCATCGATCGTCTCACGAGCTTCGCCCATGGCCTGCCCGGAGAGCGCCACGGAATCGGTCCGCATGTAGGTGATGAGGCCGACCGGACCGTCAGGCGTATCGAGACCTTCGTACAGACGCTGGGCGACCGACATCGTCCGCTTCGGGCTGAAGCTGAGCTTGCGACTGGCCTCCTGCTGCAGCGTCGAGGTGGTGAACGGCGGTGCCGGACTGCGCTTGGAGCGCTTGACCGCAAGCGACTCGACGATAGGCTGGGCCGCGCGCAGGGCGTCGGCATGAGCCGTGGCGGTGGCTTCGTCGCCGATCTCCGGCTTGAGGCCGTCCACCCGGACGAGTTCCGCGCTGAACGTCGCCCCGTCGGGCGCCATCAGCGTCGCGTCCAGGGACCAGTATTCCCGGGCGTTGAAGGCGCGGATCTCGCGTTCCCGGTCGACCACGATCCGGACGGCCACCGACTGCACCCTGCCCGCCGACAGTCCAGAGCGCACCTTGCGCCAGAGCAGCGGGCTGAGGGTGTAGCCGACCAGCCGATCGACCACCCGACGCGCCTGCTGCGCGTCCACCAGGTGCAGATCGATCTGGCGCGGATGCGCGAACGCCTCGCGAATCGCCGACTCGGTGATCTCGCTGAAGGTGACCCGGTGGGTGCGCGCGGGATCCAGTTTGGCTGCCTGGGCGACGTGCCAGGCAATGGCCTCACCCTCGCGGTCCAGGTCGGTGGCCAGAAAGATCTGGTCGGCGGTTCGGGCGGCCCTGGCGATCTCCGCGACCTGTCGCTTGCGATCCGCCACAACTTCGTAGACCGGTGCGAAATCGTGCTCGACGTCCACGCCGAGCTGGTCCTTGCCGAGGCGTTCGGGCAGGTCCCGGACATGGCCATACGAAGCCAGCACGGTGTGGCCGGGGCCAAGATAGCGTTCGATCGTCTTGGCCTTGGCGGGCGACTCGACGATGACGAGGTTGGATGTCATGACGTCGGGGAGTCTAGCACCGGCTTCTTGCCGCTCGATCTCGGGCGGTCGGCCGGCGTCTCAGCCGCCTCCGACGGGTGTCCTGGAGAGGAAGAGGAGGCCGTGGACCAGGTGGTCGCTCGGTCAAGCCTCACGCACCCGGCGCAGGAGCTCCTCATCGATCTCGAGATCAGGTTCCGGCTCGACATTCGGGGCATCACCGGCGGTCAGTGCCGGCACGACGTCGCCAAGGACGTCCGTGCTGCCCGGCGGGATCTCGATGAATCGCAAGTGGATGAGCGGAAAGACGAAGACGGATTCGACATGATCGGCGAAGACCGGTCGCTTGCCGTTGAGCGTGCGCAGGTTGGTGCACAGCAAGGTCACGTCCGACGGCGACGGCATGACCAACAGGTCGGCCAGCATCGGCTGTTCGTTGTTGATGTGCAGGACAGCGTTGCGGATCATCGCGGGCGTCCGGTTGTGGGTGAAGGCCGGCGGCACATCAGCCGGCCCAGAAGTCGATCACCAGGCGAACGCGCCCGGCGGTGATCCACATGCCGATCCCGACGTATTTCATGCCGGTCGACATGATGTTCGCATAGTGGCAGTAGCCGCCGCACGGCTTCTCCGACTGAAAGAACAGGTGGGTTGCCAGCGCCGAGGCCAAGGGACTGGCCGGGTAGCAACCGAGGTTCTCCCGATAGTCGCCGGCATAGCCCGCGGCACGCAGCCGATCGCCCGGCGTGCCACCGACGAAATGGCTGCAGATGTCTCGGCCGGCCAGCAACTTCGCATAGGGCCGCGACACGCGGTCGCTGATCGCCGCGCTGAGCACGAGCGGCGCGATCCCGCTCCCGCCCGGGCTGCTGCAGGCGCCGGACGACGTTACCAAGCCGCCGCCGCGGGTGCAGTTCATGAGCTTGAGGTAGTACAGCTCCGCGGCATGCCAGGCACCCGCGCCCACGGCCGCCCCGCCGGTGGGGATGGGCACCGGTTTGGTCGTCGGCCGCGGTGCCGCCGCGACCGAGCTGGAAGTTGGCTTGACCGATGGCGCCGACCTGGACGCGGGAGCCAGCGTGCGGGCGACCACGAAGGCCGACGACACCGGGCCCGCCAGGGCCACGCCACTTCGGTCAAGCGCACCAGCCGACACGCTCAGGACGACCGTGGCACCGGGTGCCAACGGGCGGGCAGGCCGGAAGACGAGGACCGTGTCACGCTCGAACCAAGCGATGCTGCCGAGCAGAGGTTTCGAGCCGATCGTCGCGGCGAATGCAGCGCCGGTCGCCTCCCGTGCCATCGGCAGGCTGAAGCGCACCGACAGTGCGGCCGAGGCGGGCACATCGGCCGCCCGCGCCGCTGGCCGGAACCGGACCACGGCGGGCGCCACGGACGTGCGGACCGTGAGGGGCTCGAGCTGACCCGTTGGCGCGCCGTCGAGGTCGGGCACGGAGCCGAAGATCGACACGGTGTATAGCGTGTTGGGCGCGAGCGATGTGCTCGGCGCAAAGGAGACCGACGTCCCGCCAGCCCTGCTCAGTGCAACGGCGAACGTTCCTTTGACCGGCGGTTCGATCTGGAGGGCTCGTTCCAGGAGCACGGCGTCGACCTGTCCGTCGTAGGTGACCACGAAACCGGCTGCCGGATTGAGCCCGGCCGGTCCGGCCGGGCTGGTGGAGGCGATCTGCCCACCGATGGTGCCACGCGTCGTGAGCAGGGCCCGCACGGGACCGGCAAGGGCACGGCCGGAGCGGTCGTGGGCCGCCCCGCCGATGGACACCGTGTAGTACGTCGAAGCCCGCCAGGCGCCCGTCGGCGCAATCGTGAGCAGACGGCCGGCTCCATCCCAGCTGAGATTGAGCGGAGTCGCAGGATCGACGTGCAGCGCGGCAGACACACTCATCGCGTCCATCGGCTGGCTGAACGCGAGGCGGATAGGCGCTCGCAGCCCATGCTGCGTCTCGATCGTGCCGTCCAGGGCCGTGGGCGCCAGGGGGCTTACGGCGACGGGTGGTCGCGCCTGCGTGGCACCGGGGAGCGCCAGCCCCAACGCAAGGATTCCGGCAATGGCCGCCACTCCCAAGACGATGGCGACCCGGCCGGCCAGCACGCGGCGGGCGAGCATGGGCAGGTAGACCATGATCAGCACGGGCAGAGCGATCGCCGCGACGGCGAGCTTGCGCAATAGACAGTCTCCTGGCTCGTCGCCTGGGGTCAGCGGCTTCGTGCGGCTGTCTGATCGACGGACGCGTTGCGTGGCCGATCGCCGGTCAGGGTAGCACCGGATCCATCGTGCGGCAAACCAGGCGGACAGGTGGCCAAGGGGCCGGCCGGCCGGTAGCGGCCGTAGGCGCTGGCGACCAGGCCGCGCAGTTCCAGCAACGTGATCGCCCCGAGAACGGTCGCGACCGGCAGATCGAGTCCTTCGGCCAGCTCATCAACGGCGGTCAGTCCGTTGACGAGCAGACCCGCCAAGCGAGCCTCCACCGCACCCAACGTCGCCTGCAGGGCCGCGAGACTGACTGTCGAGACGACGGATGCAGGAGGTCCGGTGCGTCCGACCGACGTGACCTGGCTGCGCTCCGCGAGCTCCAGATCCTCCATCAACTCCGGGATCCCGGCCACGATCCGAGCCTCACCTGGAAAGGCGCGCAGGAACGCCAGGCAGCCTGCCGATGCGGGCGCATCGATGGATCCCGGCACGAGGTAGCAGCTCCTGCCCTGCTCAAGCGCCCAACGTGCGGTGATGAGCGCACCGCTGCGAGCCGCCGCCTCGACGACGATGGTCGCCTCAGCCAGGCCGCTGATCACCCGGTTGCGCCGCGGAAACGTGCCTTGCGTCGGTTGAGCATCGGGCGCCAACTCGGAGATCACTGCGCCGCCTGAGTCCACGATCTCGTCGGCCAGTCGGGCATGCGCCCTTGGGAAGAGTCGGTCATGGCCCGAGCCGAGAACGGCGACTGTCGGTAGTCCCGCCGCCACAGCGGCGGCGTGCGCGGCACCGTCGATCCCGACCGCCAGACCGGACACGACCACGGCCCCGGTGCGGGTCAGCGCGTCACCGATCCGACTGGCGACCTGACGTCCGGCCTCGCTCGGCCGCCGCGTACCGACCACCGCGACCGCGCGTGGCGCGGACAGCGCCGCCGTCGAGCCGCGCACGAAGAGCACCACCGGCGGCTCGTCGATGGCACGCAGACGAGAAGGATAGTCCGCATCATCCAGGGTGACGAACGAGAGACCGGCGTCTCGCCATCGTGCGAGCCTGTCCCTGGTCGTGCGTCCGGCCAGGTCCAACCCCTCCAACAGCCGAGCCGGGATCTGCCTCCGGTCCGCTGCGGGCCCGTTCTGGTGGAGCTGCCCGAAGGAACTGGGCGGTCCGTTTTGAAGCACCCGTCGCCCGGTCTGGGTGGTGGCGAGTTCCAGCACGTGGACCGCGCTTCCCTGTTCGGCCAGCAGGCGGCTGAACGTGGCCGGCCCAAGGCCGCCGACCGAGGCCAGCACCGCCCAGGCTTCACGCTCATCAACCATCGGTCAGCCTGCCCGTCGTCCGCCCAACAGCCCCGCGGGCAGTCGGAATCGCGCCGCCTCCTCAAGGTGACGGGTCAGGACCGACGGCCCTCCCTCGATATCCGCGATCGTCCGGGCCACCCGGAGCAGCCGCTCCACGCCACGCGCCGACAACCCCATCGAGCCAGCGATGGTACGCGCCAGAGCCTCCTCCGCTGGCCCAAGATCGCACACGCCACGCAGCAGCCGGCCGCTCAACCTCGAGTTCGGTTGACCGTTGCGTTCGAGCGCGGCCGCACGGGCCATCGCGACACGGGTGGCGACGGTGGCGCTGGTCTCTGGGCAGGACCGGCCAAGCAGTGCCGACGGCGGCACACGCGGCATCTCCACCCACAGGTCAATCCGATCGCGCAATGGTCCCGAAACACGAGCCGCGTAGCGCTCCGCGACGCCCGCCCTGCAGCTACAGGTGCCCGTCTGGTCCGCCGCGCCACCGCACGGGCATGGGTTCATGGCCGCGATGAGCTGGAAGCTTGCCGGAAACAAGATCGCGCCGCCGACCCGAACGATTGCCACGTGACCGTCCTCCAACGGTTGACGCAGCGCCTCGAGGACATCGCGGCCGAATTCTGGCAGTTCGTCGAGGAACAGCACCCCATGGTGGGCTCGAGTCACCTCGCCGGGCGACAGCCGTGGTCCGCCACCGACCATACCGGCGTATGAGATCGTGTGGTGAGGTGACCGAAACGGTCGTTCTCGGGCCAGTTTCCGGAGCGGCCCTTCGCCGGCGGCAGAGGCGATCGCCGAGGCGACCAGAGCGTCCCCATCATCGAGCGGTGGCAACAGGCCGGGAATGGTCCTGGCCAGCAAGGTCTTGCCCGAACCAGGTGGTCCGATCAGTACAAGCCCGTGCCCGCCGGCGAGCGCGATCTCAAGGGCACGCCGGCCGAGGAGTTGACCACGGACGTCGGCGAGGTCCGGCGGGATGGCGCCTGCGTGCGTCGTGGGCCGGCTGCCGGCTAGCTCCGAAGGCCTGAAGCCCATCGGGGCCGGGGTCCCGGTCTCGGTCGGATCTCCGGACGGCTTTCCGGACAGGTCTTCCCCCGCCAGTTCCACGCGCGCGGGTGGGGTCGCCACAATTCGCCGCCGTCGGCCGCTCACCGAGCGCAGCAACTCGAGAGCCTCACCGAGCGTGGCGGCCGGCAGACACTCGATGTCGCGAGCCAAATTCGCCTCCGTCGCCGCGTCCCGCGGCACGACCGCTCGGCGCACGCCAGCCCGAGCCAGGGCCGTGACCATGGGCAGCACGCCCGGGACTGCGCGGATATCGCCGCCCAGTGACAGCTCCCCGATGAAGGCCCAACGGCCCCAGGTCCGGACCTGCTCCGAGCCGACCAGGATCGCAACGGCGATTCCCAGATCCAGCGAGGCACCGGCTTTGCGTAGGTCCGCGGGCGCCAGGTTGACCGTGATTCGACGCGGCGGAAACGCCAGGCCGCTGTTCCGGATCGCCCCCCGGACCCGCTCTCTGGCCTCCTTGAGCGCTGCGTCAGGCAGGCCCACGATGGTGAAACCGGGCAGGCCAGGTGCCACGTCAACCTCCACCCGGATCGGTCGACCTTCGATCCCGTGGAGTGTCGCGGCATGGACGGTGGCGAGCATGGCAGGGACGGTAGTCCCGCCCGCTCACCCCGGGCTTATCGCTCCGCCCAGATCGGTTCAGCGAGCGGGCGCGGCAACCAGCGAAGCAGCGCCTGGGGTGCCGCGATCGAGTGCGCGGGCGAAATCGCTGACCGCCCGGCCAAGCGGCGAGTCCACCTTGCTGAACATGAATGGCGATCCACTATTGAGCGCGCTGATGGCGCCCCGGTATTCGTTGATCACCTGATGGTCGATCTGCCGCTTGAGCGCGCTCTCGGCGTTCTTGACGTTGATCCCGGTGAAGGCGTTCGATCGGTTCAGGATGAGTTGCACCTTGTCGGGATCGACGCCCAGGTGGCCGACCGTCTCAAGGACAAGCCGGACATTCTTGAGGCAGGACAGGTCCGCAGTCATCACCACGTAGAACGTATCGGCCATGTCCAGAATCTTGAGGTTGACCTCGTCGAGGCGTTTGTCGATGTCGACAAGCACGTAGTCGTATCTCAGCCGGAGCTGGTCCAGGATCCCTGCCACGTGGTGCTCGGTGACCAGTTCCGCGGTCTCGGGCGAGGGCGGCGCCAGGAGCAGATCGATCCCGGATTCATGGCGGACCAGGACGGACTTGACCAGATCGGCATCGATCGCCGACGCAGTCACCACATCCACAATGCTCTTGCGATCCAGGCCGAGGTCCAGGAAGACCCGGTGGTCACCGAACTGGAAATTGCCATCGACCAGCACGACCCGTCGGCCGACTTCGCGCTGGAGGGCGATCGCGGCGTTGATTGCGATGGTCGTCGTGCCAACACCGCCCTTGGCGCCGTAGAAGGCCACGATCCGACCCAGCGGTGGACGTCCGACGACTTCCTCGCGGGTCGCAAAGCGGGCCAGCAGGCTCTTCATCCGGGCCAGCAGCTCCGCCTGGTGGAACGGCTTGATCAGGTAGTCGTCCGCGCCCGCGCGCAGGCCCCGGACACGCTGCTCGACCTCCCGCTCGGCGGTGAGCATGATGATCGGCACATGGGATCCGGGCGCTTCTTCGGCCCGGATCTTGGCCGCGACCTGGTAGCCATCGAGCTTCGGCAGCTGCACGTCCAGCAGGACCAGTTCGGGGTGCTCGTCAGCCCACAGCTTGAGACCTTCCGCGCCGTCGCTCGCGACCAGGACCTCGTAGCCTTCCTGCTTGAGCGTATACGTCAGCACTCGCTGTACGTTGGGATCGTCATCGACGACAAGGATCTTGGCGGCCATGCGCGGTCTTGCATTCCTCGCCACTGGGGTGTCACCGTCCCGCTGAGTGCGTCGGCGCACCGATTATAGGCGGATGCGGCGCATCGGCGGACGCCGCGCTCGTTGTGCCGTGCGCGCCACGCGGGTCAGCCCAGCGCGTCGAACACCAGGGCACTCCACGACTCAAGGTGCGCCCGAACAGCCTCCACCTGCTCCGTCACGGCGAACGCTCCGGTCAGCTTGTCCGTCTCTCGGATCGAAACCTCGCGCCCACCGGCGTCGGCCAGGTAGACCACGCCGAGGTGGACTCGACCCACCTCCGTGTCGTCGTCGTTGAGCAGGCCGACCAAGCGGCAGTCCGGCTCGAATTCGGCCAGCACCTCCTCGCGCCACTCGCGTCCGAGGCCGCCAGCCAGGTCGCGGTCACCCGGGTTAAGGTGGCCGCCCAGGCCGATGGACCAGCGGTCGTGGAGGCGAGCGTCGCCGCCGGCGCGAGTCCGACGCATGAGAAACCAGCGTGGACCGTCGCGCAGGACGAGGTACGGAATGATCTGTTTGAACCCGGGATCGAGCTCCATCGCTGCCCGCGCCGCGAAGCGACCGGTCCGTTCGATGGTGACCAGTGTGTCAGCGAGGTCCGCGGTGCGCAGTCCTCGCCAGCCGTGGCCAGGCATGATCGCTGCCCGCGGCACCACGAAGACCTGCTCCGGTACCCTGGCGATCCCGCTCATCCGTGTTCGAGTGCCTGTCGGGCGGCTTCCAGGCGAGCGGCCAGCAGGTCAGCATCCGGGTTCGGATCGGCCAGGTCGGCCAGCCACTCGTCGAGCACGCCCTGGATGGCCCGGATTCCGGAGCTGAGTTCCACAGCGTTGGTGGCGGCGATCCCGGCGCCCATCGTCGGATCGCCCAATGCCAGCCGAGTCATCGAGCGCCAACCGCTGGCGGCCAGGCCCGCTGCTATGGGCCAGTCCGGTCGCGCGCTGACAGCCGCCGCCAGGCTCGCGCTCAGGACGAGCGGCAGGTGGCTGATCGCGGCGACCGCAGCGTCGTGCTCGGCCGACCCGAGCCTGACCGGTCGGGCACCGCACGAGCGTGCCAACCACTCGACCCTGGCGACGTCCCGGGCGGCCGCTTTCGCTCCCGGACAGACGACCCACGGTCTGTCCACGAACAGGTCCTCGCGAGCGGCCGCATACCCGGCTTCCTGGCGGCCCGCCATCGGATGCCCGCCCACAAACGACAACCCAAGCTCGTTGGCTCGCTCGACGAGCAGGCGCTTGGTGCTGGCCACGTCGGTCAACGTGACAGCCCGGCCCAACTGGCCCGCGGAAGGGCCAGCTAGCTCGGCCAGCAAATCGAGACAGGCCAGCGCCGGCGCAGCAAGCACGACCAGTTCGGCACCGGCGACGGTCGCGGCCAAGGTCCTCGGGGCGTCGTCGATGACGCCATCCGCCCGGGCCGTGTCCGGATCCGTACGGTGCCGGCTCCAGGCGGCGATCCAGGTTCGACCGGCCGCCTCCTGTCCGCCCCGATCAACCGACGTTCGTCGCAGCGCGCGCGCGATCGACCCGCCGATCAACCCAAAGCCCAGGATCGCGATGCGCACGACGCCGATCATCGCAGGTCGGATCGACGCCTGCCCATTGGCTGCCCCTCGTCTGGGGGCCTACCGTAGTCGATCCGCCATGCGTAGAATGACGCAGACCCTGGGGTGGGGCGACCACTGGAGACTCTCAACTGCCCAGGGAGAGACCTCCACGCAGGAGCGTGACCTTCGTGAGCGAAGCCAAGCCGATCCGTGTCCTGCTCGTGGACGATCACCATGCGCTGGCCGATCCGTTGTCCAAGTTGCTGGCCCACGAGGCGGACATTCGTGTCGTCGGCACCGCGTATTCCGTAGCCGATGCTCGTCAGCTTCTCCGGGAGCGCCTCGATGTCGTGCTGATGGACTACGGGTTGCCCGACGGAACCGGTGCCGAAGCCACTCGCGCGGTCAAGGCTCGCTGGCCCGGAGCGCGCGTCGTCATGCTCACGGCCAAGGATGACGACGAAACCGTCCTGGACTCGATCCAGGCGGGCGCCGACGGGTTTCTGTCAAAGACCGCCACGATCGAAGAGGTGGTAGCGGCGGTGCGTGCGGCGCACGCCGGCGAAACCCTGTTGCCGCCCTCGGTCATCGCCAAGATTGCCCAGCGTGTGGCTGCCGCCCGGGAACAAGGCGTAGAACGGCGCCAGATCGAGCCCCTCACCGCGCGCGAACTGGAGGTCCTCCGGGCGCTCAGCGAGGGGCTGGCCACCCGTGACATCTGCGATCGGATGTTCATCGCCCCGAACACCCTCCGCACGCACGTCCAGAACATCACCGGCAAGCTCCACGTCCACTCAAAACTGGAGGCCGTGGCATTCGCGCTGCGCTACGGGCTCGTGGAGCCCCCCACCGTCAACGACCGCCTGTACTGAGGGAGCCGGGCCTCAGTCCACCCAGCCGGCACCGGGCGCCCCGGTTCGCCCATCGGATCCTCCGCTCAGACCGCGCTGCGTTCCGCCGGCGGTGCCACGTCGCCGGCCGCGCCGCCGCTCGTCGATCCGTCGCTCGGACGCGGGCATTGGTGGACCGGGGTCGTCGGGCGGGTTCTGGCGACGCGACATGACCCGCCGCTCAGCATCGCGCCGCTCGCCGAGCAGCGCGGCCCCGCAGCGTGGGCAGCGACGCTCTTCAGCGAAGAGGGACTCCAACGGCGACACCGTGTAGATCTGCCGGCCACACGACCGGCAGGCAAGGTTCGGCATGGACTCGCTTACCTGCGGGGACGCGGCCAATGGTGCTTGGTCATTCCACTGATCCTATCCGACTTGCGGCGTCTGGGGCCGGACCGTCAAAATACGACCGATGCGTGATGCGCGCCGATGCGGATGGCGCAATGATCAGACCGTCGGCCGCCCATGCGGCGATTACCGGCAGGGTCACTCTTGCGAGTGGTCAGGCGGACCGCGTGGTTTCCCCCCCAACGGAGCGGTCCGCCAGAAGTCCTGCTACAAGTGGGGCAGCGCCCCGAGCGCCCCCCCGACCATTT
>JANMQO010000261.1:0-6993 GCA_031370565.1 Chloroflexota bacterium | reverse complement strand
GTGGGCCGCCAACGTCTCCTCGATGAGTCTGGCCGGGACGCCGTCCGTCATCAGGTCCCCGACGTGGCCGCTGGCCAGGATGCCCTCGGCCGCCAGCTCCGCGACGCGCTCGTGGATCCGCTCGGTGGTCGAGGCGATCGCGAGCCGGGCGCCCTCGCTGCCGAGGATGCGGGCAGCCGCGAAGCCGATCCCGGTGGCGCTGCCCGCGCCGGTGACAAGGGCCACGCGCCCCGCAAAGCGCCCCTCGGGGCGTCCCCCGGACTGCGCCCCGGAGCGTCCCGTGCAGCGGTCGCGGGGGCGGACCATGCTCATTCCGCGTACCCCTGCGGGTTGCGCTGGCGCCACGCCCAGGCCGATCCAATCATCTCCTCGAGGGAACCTCGTCTGGGTAGCCAGCCGAGGACAGCGCGGGCCTGGGCGTTGGCGGCCACGAGCACCGGCGGGTCGCCGGCACGGCGCGGGCCGTAGCTGTGTGCGATCGGACGCCCGACGACGGCCTCGGCCGCCGCGATCACCTCACGGACGCTGAAGCCTGACGCGCTCCCCAGGTTGAGCGCAAGGGCGCGCGCCGCGGCCCGGTCCGGGGTGGTCGGCGTGCGCCTGGGCTCGGCCTTCGGCTCGGCGTCCGGCTCGGCGTCCGACTCAGTATTGGGCCCGGGTTCCGCGTTCGTCCGCATGTCGTCCGGTGCCGTCGCCTCGAGTGCCGCCAAGTGAGCGTCGGCCAGGTCTTCGACGTGGATATAGTCGCGGACGCAGGTGCCGTCGGCGGTCGGGTAGTCCGTGCCGAACACCGTCAGCGGCGAGGTCCCCTCGGCGGCGCGCAGGACGTTCGGGATGAGGTGCGTTTCCGGCTCGTGCTGCTCGCCGTTGTGCTCGGATGCGCCCGCCACATTGAAATAGCGGAGGCTGACGCTGCGCAGGCCATAGGCCGCGGCATACCAGCGCAGGGCGCCCTCGAAGGTGCGTTTCGTCTCGCCATAGGGGTTGATTGGGACGAGTGGGGCATGCTCCTCGATCGGGACCGTGGCCGGGACGCCGTAGACGGCGGCGCTCGACGAGAACACGATCCGCGCCACGCCGGCCTCGCGGGCAGCTTCGAGCAGGGCGATGCCGCCGGCCACGTTATCGCGGTAATACCTGGCTGGGTTCGCGACAGACTCGCCGACCAGCGAGCGGGCCGCGCAATGCAGGATCGCCTCAATTCGGCCGAGCCGGAGCAGCTCGCTCAGCGCGTGCCCCTCCGCATACGACCCGACCGTCAGGTGGGCGCCCGGCACGAGCGACGCTCGGTGGCCGGTGCTGAGCTCATCGAGAACGCTCACCTCGTGGCCCGCCGCCAGCAGTCGCTCCACGCTGACCGAACCGACGTAGCCCGCTCCACCGGTTACCAGGATCCGCAACGCCGTACCTCCGCAGCCCAAGCCTACTATCACCGCCAATGCTATCGGGCCGCAGCCCAATGTTCCGAGCGCCTACTTCCCGCCTGCTCCTGCCCCGCGCCGACGCCCGCCGGGCAACGGCCCACACTCAGTCCGGATCACCAACCCGAGACCGCGCCAGCGCCAGCAGCGTCAGGCGATCGTTCAGACCGGGATCCTCCAGCACGGCCTCGAGCAGCCGATCGAGGATTGCCCCCAGGAGCGGCCCAGGCGTCAGTCCCAGTTCCACGATGAGGTCGTCGCCGTCGACGGCGAGGTCGGTCCGCTGCAGGGGGGCCCGGGCCTTGAGCTGCCCGGCGACCCTCGCCCGAAGCTCGCTCAAGCCAGCCTGCTCACCCACGAGGCCGCTGCCCACGTCGTCCGCCTGGCGCAGTGCAAACAACTCCTCGAGCCGGGGCGGCCCGACCCGAGCGATGAAGCGTCGAACCGCGGCATCCCCCCAGGCTGGCTCGTACTCGAACATGTGCTGGCGGACCAGCTGCACCACCGGGTCGGCTGTGGCTCGGGCGAACCGGAGACGTCGCAGGAGCGCGGTGGCCACCTCGGCCCCGACGACCTCATGGCCGTGAAACGGCCCGTCACCAAGCGTCGCCGGCTTGCCGATGTCATGGAGCAGGGCCGCGAGTCGGACGATCGGCAGGTCGACCGGGACGGCATCGACCGTCCGGACGGTATGGTCCCAGAGGTCTTCGCCCGGGATCTTGTCCTGCGCGACAGAGCGCTGGGCGGCCAACTCCGGGGAGATCCTGTCAAGCAGTCCGGTCGACTGGAGGAGCCGGAGGCCAACCGAGGGAACCGGCGCCCCGAGCAGCTTGAGCAGCTCGGCCGCGACCCGCTCCCCGGACAGGTGGCGGACCAGGTCGGCGCTGTCGGGGATCGCCCGGAGCGTGTCCGGCTCGATCTCGAACCCCAGGGTGGCGGCCAGTCGGACCGCCCGGACCAGGCGCAGCGCGTCCTCACGAAATCGGAGCGCCGGATCCCCGACCGCCCGCAGGAGCCGGCGCTCCAGATCCGCCCGGCCCCCGAACGGGTCCACCAGGGCCAGCGGCTCTCCCGGCCGGCCACCCCAGGCCAGCGCGTTCACCGTGAAATCGCGCCGGGCGAGGTCCGTCTCGATATCGTCACCAAACTCCACCCGGTGCGGCCGTCGGAAGTCGGCGTAGTCGTGGTCGGTCCGAAACGTCGTGATCTCGGCTGTCAGGGCGCCCTGTCGGACCGCCACCGTCCCGAAGGCGTTCTCGTACACGGCGCCCGGGAAGAGGGCCAGCACGCGGTCCGGCCGAGCAGCAGTGGCCATATCCCAGTCGGCCGGCGTGCGCCCCAGGAACAGGTCACGCAGCGAGCCGCCCACGACATACGTCGCGTGTCCGGCGTCGCGCAGTCTGGCCAGGAGGTCGCGCACGGCGACGGGGATCGCCTCAGCCGCGTCCCACGCCGTGCCGCTCAGTGTCGTCCCAGGAAAAGGTAGTCGCGCCACGCCTCGTTACGCTCGTCGGCCAGGTACGGCGTGAACAACGAATAGACATCGCTGCGCGGCTCGAACGGCACGCGCACGAGCCGCAGGCGTGCCTCGTCGAGGAACTTGCCACCCTTGCGGTGATTGCACGACTTGCAGGCGGCCACCAGGTTCTCCCAGGTGTGGCCACCGCCGCGATGACGCGGGATCACGTGGTCCAGGGTCAGATCGTGCGACTGGCGGCCGCAGTACTGGCAGCGCTGCCCGTCCCGGGCAAAGATCTCGCGCCGGGTGAGCTTGACCCGGGGGCGCGGTCGGCGGATGTGATGCTGCAGCCGGATGACCGACGGGGCGCGGAACTCCGCCCGCGGCGTCCGGACCATCTGGTGGTCGTACTCGACCACCTCCGCCTTCTCCCCGAACACGAGGCGGAAGGCGCGCGGCAGGTTCGTGACGTTGAGCGGCTCGTAGTTCTGGTTGAGGACGAGGACCACACCGTCCATGGCCCGCATGCTAGCAGGAGCGCCGATCGGGGTCCGGGGTCCGGGTCCCGGCTCGCTCCGTGGTCCGGGCTCGCTCCGTGGTTCGCGACGGCGGTCAGTGTGCGGCCGCGCGAGACAGCTCCCAACCTCCGGCTTGCCCGACCTTGCTGCTCAGCGGGCGGCCCAGCTGCGCCGCGATGAACCGAGCCGCCTCGAGCACACCGTCGAGCTTGACGCCGTGCTCCCAGCCGGACGCGTCGAGCAGGTAGACCAGGTCCTCCGTGGCGAGGTTGCCCGCGGCCCCCGGAGCGTACGGGCAACCGCCCGTGCCGCCGGTCGAGGCGTCGAAGCAGCGAACACCGGCGGTCAGACCCGCCACCACGTTGGCCAGGGCCGTCCCCCGGGTGTCATGGAAGTGAAACGCCAGCCGGTCCAGCGGCAGGCCAGCCGAGGCCGCCAGCTCGGTCAGGACGCCGACCTGATCGGGGACGGCCACGCCGATGGTGTCGCCGAAACAGATCTCGTCGGCACCGAGCGTGAGCAGCTGGATCGCCAGTTCGACCGCCCGGGCCGGTTCAACGGGTCCCGAATAGGGGCAGCCGAACGCGGTCGAGACGTACGCCCGGCGCCACCAGCCGAGCTCGCCGGCGCGCTCCAGGACAGGCTCGAAGGCGTCCAGCGAGTCCGTCACGGTCAGCCCGATGTTGTGCTCGGTGAACTCGTTCGTGGTGGCGGTGAAGACGGCCAGCGCATCTGCGCCGGCGGCCTCGGCTCGCGCCAGGCCGCGCATATTCGGGATGAGCACCGGGTAGCGCAGCCCGGTTGCCTGGGGCAGGGCGGGCAGCAGTTCGTCGGCGTCACTCAGCTGCGGAATGGCCCGCGGGCTCACGAAACTGGTCGCCTCGATCTCGCGCAGGCCTGCCGCCACGAGCAACTCGACGAAGCGAACCTTGACCTCGGTCGAGAGTGGCTTCGACTCGTTCTGGAGACCGTCGCGCGGGCCGACCTCATAGATTCGTACGCGCCGCCCGTCGTCCGTCGGCATCGTTCGTCAGACCTGGGGTCGGGCCTGGTCGGGCAACTCGACCTCGGCGATCCGGATCTCGATCGTGGCGAGGTCCTCGCAGGCGGCTACATAGTCAGGGCTGCCCGGCGTCGCCGCGGCCCGACGGCGACGAGCGGCGGCATGCAGGTCGGTCAACTCGGTGCGGGTTGCTGGCAACGTGGTCACGGCTGCTCCCTTCGGTACAGCGCTACGGTACCGTGTCGAGCCGCGGACCTCCGGAGGCCACAACGGAAGGCCGATCCGAGTCGCCTCCGTCGATGCCGGCCAGGAGCTCGCCGCGACGCACCTGGTCGCCCGGCCGAACGAGCACCTCGACGACCGTGCCGGCACGCGGCGCGGTCACGACGTGCTCCATCTTCATCGCCTCGAGGGTGACAATCGGCTGACCGGCCTCGACCCACGCGCCCGTTTCCACATGGACCGCCCGGACGGTCCCGGGCATTGGCGCCAAGAGCTGGCTCGGGCCGCCGCTGCCCTGGGCGCTGGCCGAGCGGATCGCCCGATCGACATCCGGCGGCGGAGCCAGCCGGAACGCCACGCTTCGTCCGGCCACGTCCACGTAGGCGTGTGCGCCGGCCAGGACCGCGCTGGCCACGACCGCGCTGCTCGCTGGCCCACGCTCCCCGCCGAGCAATTCGACAACCCGCTCGTCGCCGTCCTCGCAGGCCAGCCGCAGGCGTGGTCCCGCGTTCAGGCGCCAGCCGCCACTCTGGGTCGTCGGGGCGAGGAGTCCGGCGGCCGCCGTCCACGCCTCGGCCGGCGTCCGGTGCCGTGCCGCCCAGTCGTCCGGGGGCCAGATCCGGTCGAGGGTATCGATCCGGATCTGGCCTTCGACGACGACCGGCTGCCGGACAAGCCAGCGCAGGAACCGCAGGTTGGTCACAAGGCCCAGGGCAAGAGTGTCGTCCAGGGCACGGCCCAGCTCTTCCAGCGCGGCGGTCCGATCCCGCCCGTGCACGATCACCTTGGCCAGCAGTGGATCGAACTGGTCGCCGACTTCCGTGCCCAGCTCGATCCCGGCATCCACCCGCGTTCCCGGGCTGCTCGGCCAGTGCAGCGCCTCCAAACGACCGGTTGCCGGCAGGAAGCCGGCCTCGGCATCCTCGGCATAGAGGCGAACCTCGATCGCGTGCCCGCCGGTCGCCCGGGCTATGTCCGCCGCCGCCTGGTCGATCGGGAGTGGTCCACCGGCCGCGATCCAGAGCTGGTCGGCCACCAGATCGCGACCGGTGATCAACTCGGTGACCGGGTGCTCCACCTGGAGCCGGGTGTTCATCTCCAGGAACCAGTATCGGCCGTCGTTGTCGAGCAGGAACTCACACGTGCCGGCGCTCACGTACCCGACGGCTCGGGAGAGCCGCAGCGCCGCGTCCGCCAGCTGGCCACGCAGCTGCTCGCTGAGTGCGGGTGAGGGCGATTCCTCGAGAACCTTCTGGTGTCGTCGCTGGAGCGAGCAGTCGCGTTCGCCCAGGTGGATGCCACGGCCGTGGCCATCGAACAGGACCTGCACCTCCACGTGCCGCGGGCCATCGAGCAGACGCTCCAGGATGAGCCGGTCGTCGCCGAACGCGACCCGTGCCTCCCGCCGGGCCGACGCCAGTGCATCGGGGAGCTGGTCGAGGGCGCGGACGATGTGCATCCCCTTGCCACCACCGCCAGCCGCCGGCTTGACCAGCAGCGGCGCGCCGATGGCCGTGGCGGCTCGCTGGAGCGCGGCGTCGGACTGGTCCGGGTCGTCATAGCCCGGGATGACCGGGATGCCCAGGCTCGTGGCCAGGCGTCGGGCGGCGGCCTTGTCGCCCATCGTCCGAATAGCTGCCGGAGGAGGTCCGATCCAGCACAGGCCGGCGTCGATGACATGCTTGGCGAAATCCGCCTGCTCGGACAGGAAGCCGAAGCCCGGGTGGAGCGCATCCGCGCCCGACTCGAGCGCGGCCGTGACGATCGCCGCAGCGTCGAGCAGGTCGAGCGGCGCCTGGCCGCCTCGGCCAGGGACGATTGGCCGGATGCCGAGCCGGTCGCATGTTCGGGAGATCCGGGTCGCGATCTCGCCGCGGTTGGCGATGAACAGGGTCCGGATCGCGCCATTGGAGTCCGCACCGCTGGACGGGCCAGCCTTGGTCCGCTCAAACGCGCCAATTGCGTCAAGTGCGACACGCCACCGCCCGCCGATCCTGGTTGCCGGGAGCCGTCCCGTGGCGATCCAGCGCTGCACGGTTCGCGTTGACGTCCCGACGAGGGCGGCGAACTGGCCTGGACTCAATCCCGGGACGGTCATGGCGTGATTGTCGCGTCTGGCGGGCGATTTGTCACGCCGGGACGGCTGGCGCGGCCGGATCCGTCACGAATCGCGGTTCAGCCCGCGTCTCCGTCGGGTACCCAGGCGGGTCGCCGCTTCTCGCTGAAGGCGCGGAACCCCTCCTGTGCTTCGCCGGATCGGCGCTGCCGGGCAATGACCCGGGCGGTGTGCCATTTCGACGATCCGTGCGGCAGTCCGCGCACCTCGCGCACGATCGACTTGGCGGCCCGGGCAGCCGTCGGGCCGGCGGC
>JANMQO010000256.1:0-6249 GCA_031370565.1 Chloroflexota bacterium | reverse complement strand
GTATCACCCGTTGGTACCGGTACCCTGGCGGCGACTGAGCGGCAGCCTCGGCCAATGAGCGGCAGTCTGGCCCGTTGGGCGGCGGTCTCGAATCAGCCCGGCAGTGGTCCGTCGGACGCCGCTGCCGGTGGTCCGGCGGCGTCGTCGCGGATTCCCCGGCCTCGCCGGAGCGGCGAGACGCCATAGGCCTGGCTGCCGAAGCCGATGATCGAGAGGACGCTGATCGCCCGGTCGACCAGCGTGATCGCCAGTGCCTGCGTCTGCGGCACCCCATACACGACGGTCAGCACGAACACGATGCCCGCCTCGACGAAGCCAATCCCCGCGGGGGTCAGTGGAAAGGCCGTCAGCAGCGAGCCCGTGAGCGCGACAAAGAATGCGCCGCTGATCCCCAGATGCACGTCGCTGAAGCCGAACGCGCCGACCACCAGAAGGAGGCGGACCGCCTCGGTCGTCCAGATCAACCCGGTGAGGATGACCAGGCCGGGCAGGGCGCGCAAGCCGACCGCGGAGAACACGCCCTCCTCGAAGCGATCGTACAGCTCGAGCACGCGCTGAGGCAGCGGCAGCCGGGTGATGATCCGACGGCCGAAGTTGCGCATCGTCAGCAGGCTGCCAGCCAGCACGCCCACCACTCCGACGCCGATCGCGAACACCACCTGGACATCGGTCGGCAGCCGGCCGCGGAAGCTGACGAAGCCAGCGATCAGGCCCAGCACGACGATCGCGAACAGGTCCAGGATGCGCTCAATGAAGACCGTTCCGAAGGTCCGGCTGAGTGACACCGAGCTGTTGATCTTGAGCAGGTAGGCGCGGTACACGTCGCCCAGCTTGGCCGGCACGAGGCAGTTGACCAGCCACGAAATGAAGATGATCTCGGTCGAATCACGCACCCGCAGGCGATACCCGGTGCCTCGGATGAGGATGGCCCAGCGCAGGCCCCGGAGCGGAAAGCCGACGTAGAACACGCCGAACGCAGCGAGCAGCAGCAGGCCGTTGGCGGCCAGCAGGTAGCCCGGCAGGAGATCCAGCTTGAACCCCGGCAGGGCTCGTGCGAAGAGCAGCAGCAGGCCGATCGGCAACACGATCGACACGATCGTCCTGGGCTGGCGCAGCCGACGCCCGAGCGACAGCTGCTCGGCGCTGACCTGGGCCTCGCTGGCCACGTCGTCCGTCATCGATCCACTCCCGCGTGCTCTGTCACTGACGATTCGCCGCCAGGTCCGCTGGGCCGGACGCGACCGTTGCCACGTGCCCGCTGGACGAGCTTCGAAACGGGCGTGATCAGCCGTGCCAGATAGGACGCACGCCCGGGCAACAGCCTGGCGCTGGCCAGGGCGGCCAACAGTCCGGCCGACGTGGCGGGGTCGCCCTCGAGCGACGTCGAGGCCACCCCGACCTCGAGCAGGGAGTGCGCGTCGGAGACGGCCACACCGGGCAGGTCATGCAGTCGGGCGAACTCCGCGGCGCGCTCGTTGCCGCGTGGGTCGATCACCCGGGCGTTCCACGTCTCGACCCAGTCGACCTGGTCGGCCAACGCCACCAGGCGCGTGTCGTTGAGCAGGGAGCCCCGCAGGCGATCGAACGGGTGGGGAATACCGACCAGGGCGCCCTGCTCCCGGGCCGCCGCGATGGCATCGCCGGGCGACAGGCCGGGCGGAATGGCGCGCTCCAGGAACACGCAGATGAGGTCGCCGTCGGTGGTCCGGACTTCCTCGCCGACGAGCACGGTCAGGCCAGCCGGCGCAGCGTCGCGGACGCGCAGTGCCGCGTCGATCCGGTCGTGGTCCGTGATCGCCAGGTGGGTCAGGCCCCGTCGCGCGGCCGCCCGGAGGACGGCCAGCGGATCGCTCAGCGAGTCGAAGCTGGCGCTGGTGTGGCAGTGCAGGTCGATGAACGCGCGTCCGTCGGCGCCGACCACCCGCCTAGACCTGCTGGACGAGCGACTTCTTGAAGAAGTCGAAGTGTTCCAACGCGATCCCGGTGCCCAGGGCGACACAGTCGAGCGCGTTCTCGGCAACATGGCAGGGTACGCCGGTCACCTGGGTGAGCAGCTTGTCGATGTTGCGCAGGAGCGAACCGCCACCGGACATGACCATGCCCTTGTCGATGATGTCGCTGGACAGCTCCGGCGGCGTCTGCTCGAGGACCATCCGGACCGCTCCGACGAGCTGCTGGAGGGGCGCTTCGATCGCCTCCATGACCTCCGAGCTGGTGATCGGGATGGTCCTGGGAAGGCCGGCGATGAGGTCCCGACCGCGGACCTCCATCTGGAGTTCGCGCTCGAGCGGCAGTGCCGTGCCGATCTGGATCTTGACTTCCTCGGCCGTCCGGTCGCCGACCATCAGGTTGTACTTCTTGCGGATGTACGTCGCGATCGACTCGTCGAACTTGTTGCCGCCGACCCGCAGGCTGGTCGACACGACGATCCCGCCGAGGGCGATGACCGCGATCTCGCTGGTCCCGCCGCCGATGTCGATGACCATGTTGCCGGACGGACCGCTGATCGGCACGTTGGCGCCGATGGCCGCCGCCAGTGGCTCCTCGATCAGGTACGCCTCGCCGGCGCCAGCCTTGAGCGCGGCGTCGCGGACGGCCCGCTTCTCGACGGAGGTGACCCCGGCCGGCACGCTGATCATGACGTCCGGCTTGCGCAGGTTGATCCGGCCGCGCCTGACCTTGCTGATGAAGTGGCTGAGCATCGCCTCGGTGATGACGTAGTCGGCGATGACGCCGTCCTTCATGGGCCGGATGGCCTGGATGTTGCCGGGCGTGCGGCCGATCATCTGGCGCGCGTCCTCACCCACCGCAACGATCCGGTTCTGATCGTCAACGGCGACCACCGAGGGCTCCTGGATGACGATCCCCTTGCCCTGGACGTAGACGAGGATGTTGGCGGTACCGAGGTCGATGCCGATCTTCATGAGCGGGTGTCTGACTTCCCTTCGCTGGCCTGAGCCGCAACGGATGCGCCCGGCGCGGCTGTGACGCCCGACGTGGCGTCGGCGGAACGTTCGATCTGGGCGCCGAGCTCCTGAAACTTCCGCCCGATGTTCTCATACCCCCGGTGAACGTGGTGTGCGCCATGGATCGTGCTGGTCCCGTCGGCGACCAGGGCGGCCACGATGAGCGAGGCCCCGGCGCGCAGGTCGCCGATCTCCGTTTCGGCACCGTGCAGGCGAGTGGCGCCCGTGATCGTGGCGTGATGGGCGTCGCGCAGGTCCACCTGGGCGCCCATCCGACCGAGCTCGGTCAGGAACTCCAGGCGGTCCTCGAAGATCGTCTCGTGCACGTGACTGATGCCCTGGGCCTGGGTGAGCAGCACGCAGGTCGGCGACTGGAGGTCCGTGGCCAGGCCCGGGTAGGGCGCCGTCTCGATGTCAAGGGCCTGGTACCGGTCGCGACCGGTGCCGTCGACCTCGATCGAATCGGGACCGCAGGAGACCCCCACCCCCACCCGACCGAGGGTCTCGACGAACGCGCCGAGGTGCTCGCACGGCGCGTCCTCGATGGTCACCCGACCGCCGGTCACCGCCGCTGCCACCGCGAACGTGCCCGCCTCGATGCGGTCCGGCATGACCCGGTGTTCTGCACCGCGCAGCCGGCGGCGGCCCTCCACCTCGATCGTGTCCGGGTCTGTCCGGGTCACCTCGGCGCCCATCTTGCACAGGAACTCGATGAGATCGTCGATCTCGGGCTCTCGGGCCGCCGGCCGGATTGTGCTGTGCCCATCGGCCAGGACCGCCGCCAGGATCGCGTTCTCCGTGCCCATGACCGTGGCGAACGGAAACTGGATCAGCCCGCCGCGCAGGCGACCCGGTGCCCGGGCGAAGTAGTAGCCGTTGCGGTACTCGATCTCCGCGCCCAGCGCGCGCATCGCGTCGACGTGCAGGTTGACCGGGCGCCGCCCGATCCGGTCCCCGCCCGGGTTGCTGATGATGACCTGGCCGAAGCGCCCCAGGAGCGGGCCCAGCAGGATGAAGCTGGCGCGCATCTTGGCCGCCGCCTCGAGCGGCACGAACAACCACTCCACGTCGCCCGAGGCGACCTCGTAGACGTTCGCCTCGGGATGGTCGACGGTCACCCCAAGGTCGCGCAGGGTCTCGGCCATGACCAGGACGTCCTGGATCTCGGGCACGTTGGTGAACCGGCAGCGCTCGCCGGTCAGGGTCGCCGCAGCCAGCAACTTGAGCGCGGCGTTCTTGGAGCCACTGATCCGGACTCGACCAATCAGCGGCCGACCGCCCTGGATCCGGAAGATCTCGGGGGCGATCGGTTCCGGGCTGAATTCCCAGTGGAACGGACGAGGGTCGGCCATTGGGCGTTACCCGCGGTGCCGCGGGCCCTCGCGGTGGCGACGCTCGCCCACCCGGATCCGCAGCAACGCCTGCTGGAGCGACGCCCTGGCAGCAGCCAGGTCGGCCGCTTCGTGATAGCCCGTCTCGATGGCCCGTTCCGCCTCCCGACGAGCTGCCTGGGCCAGCTCCAGGTCGATCTCGGCCGACATGTCGGCCGTCTCGGCCATGACCACCACCCGATCCGGGCGGACCTGCAGGAAGCCGCCCACGATGGCCACGTGCTCCTCCGTGGCGCCCTTCCGGATGCGCAGCTCGCCCAGGCCCAGGGTGGTGATGAGCGGGGCGTGATGCGGCAGCACACCCAGTTCGCCCTCGATCCCGGGCAAGGTCACCGCATCGACCTCGTCGGCGTACACGAGCCGCTCCGGGGTGACGATTTCCAGCCTGATGGTCATCGGCTCAGCCGGCCAGCTTCTCGGCGTTCTTGCGCACGTCGTCCATCGTGCCGGCCAGGAAGAAGGCCTGCTCGGGCAGGGTATCCGCGCGGCCTTCGAGGATCTCCTTGAACGAGGCGACCGTGTCCTTGATCGGGACGTACACACCGGGGCGGCCGGTGAATACCTCGCCCACGAAGAACGGCTGGCTGGCAAAGCGCTGCAGCCGCCGGGCGCGGGCCACGGTGGCCTTGTCCTCCTCGGACAGTTCGTCGATGCCGAGGATGGCGATGATGTCCTGGAGGTCGCGGTAGCGCTGCAGGACGCGCTGGGTCTCGCGCGCCACGTCGTAGTGCTCCTGCCCGACGATGAGCGGGTCGAGCACCCGCGATGTCGAGGTGAGCGGGTCGACCGCCGGGTAGATGCCCAGCTCGGCGATGTTGCGCTCGAGGCGGATGGTCGAGTCGAGGTGGCCGAAGGTGGTGACCGGAGCCGGGTCCGTGTAGTCGTCGGCCGGGACGTAGACCGCCTGGAGGCTGGTGATCGAGCCGCTCTTGGTCGAGGTGATCCGCTCCTGGAGGGCGGCCATCTCGGTGGCCAGGTTGGGCTGATAGCCGACCGCGCTGGGCATCCGGCCGAGCAGTGCCGAAACCTCGGAACCGGCCTGAGTGAAGCGGAAGATGTTGTCGATGAACAGGAGGACATCGCGGCCCTCCTCGTCGCGGAAGTACTCGGCCATGGTCAGGCCGGACAGGGCGACGCGCTGGCGGGCACCCGGCGGCTCGTTCATCTGACCGAAGACCATGACCGTCTTGGCCAGCACGCCCGACTCGGTCATCTCGTGGATCAGGTCGTTGCCCTCGCGGGAACGCTCGCCGACCCCGGCGAAGACAGAGTAGCCGGCGTGCTGCTGGGCGACGTTGCGGATGAGCTCCTGGATGATGACCGTCTTGCCCACGCCGGCGCCGCCGAAGATGCCGACCTTGCCGCCCTTCTTGAACGGGCAAATCAGGTCGATGATCTTGAGCCCCGTCTCGAAGACCTCGACCTCGGTCGTCTGCTGGTCGAAGGCGGGCGCGGAGCGATGGATCGGCAGCGTCTTGGTGGCGGCGACCGGGCCCTTCTGGTCGATCGGCTGGCCGAGCACGTCAAACACGCGACCAAGGGTCGCCTCACCGACCGGGACACTGATCGGCGCGCCGGTGTCGAGCACCTCGATCCCGCGGGCCAGCCCATCGGTGGTGGTCATGGCAACGGTGCGCACCCAGTTGTTGCCGAGGTGCTGCTGGACCTCGCAGGTGAGCGGCGGCTGGTCCGGGCGCAGGATCTGCACCGCGTTGTAGATGGCCGGCAGCTGACCGGCCGGGAACTCGATATCGACGACGGGGCCGGTGATCTGGATCACCCGACCGGTCGCGGCTGGGGCGGTGCTCGCCATGGTTTGTGTAGCCTCCTGGGTACGGCGCGTCAGCGGGCCTGGGCGCCGGACGCGATCTCGATCATCTCTCGGGTGATGT
>JANMQO010000242.1:0-5289 GCA_031370565.1 Chloroflexota bacterium | reverse complement strand
GCCGTCGAGCTCCACGGCGGACTCGTCCGGTCCAGCGGCACGACGCTCGAGGCCGACTTCGAAGCGCGCCCTGCTGAAGCCCAGCCCGTCCAGTGCGGCGGTGACCAGCCTGGACAGTTGCCCGGCAACCTCGCCGCGACGGACCGACAGGACAGTGGCCACCCGAGCCACCTCGCTGAGCAGCGCCGCGTCCTCGGTCAGCCGGTCGTTGCGTTCACGGGTCAGGCCGCGCAGTCGGGCCGCCTCGGCCGTCATCCGCTCGCCGTGCGCCAAAACCGCCGGTTCGTCCTCGCCGAAGCGGCGCTCCAGGGAGTAAATCCGCGACAATCGTTCTTCCAGGCGGGCAAGCTCGGCCGGATCATGGTCCAGCCCCTCGGCCAGATCCCGAACCTCGGCGGCCACGTCCTCGAGCTCGGCGCTCAAGCCCAGCAAACGCTCGCTGAGCGGCCCGAATCGAGGGTCGTAGCGGGCCAGTTCGCGAGCTTGCGCGGCCGCCGAGCCGATCGTCTCGCGGGCGCCCAGCCCCTCTCCTGCCAGCGCCTCGAGCAACGCGGCCGCGCCACGGGCGATCGCTTCGCCGTGTTCGGTGGCTCGCAGCCGGAGGCGTATCTCATCGGCTTCACCCGGCGTCAGGCGAGCGGCGGCGATCTCGCTCGCTTCGTGCTCTGCGAGCTCCACGCGGCGTCCCAGCTCGTCCGGGTCCATCCGCAGCTCGGTGAGCGCCAGCCGGTTTGCGCGCCAGCGCTCCACGGCTGCGCGCACGTCATGGCGAGCTGCACCGCAGTCGCCATAGGCGTCGAGCAGGTCGCGCTGGACCCGTTCGTCAAGCAGGCGCTGCTGGTCGTGCTGGCCGTGGATCTCGACCAGTGGCCCCACCCGTTCGGCCAGCCGGGCGGCCGTCACCGGCTCGTCGTCCAGCCGCGCCGTGGATCGACCCGCGGCGTTCACCTCGCGCACGACGATAAGCGGCTCCGGAGTCCGATCGAAGAGTGCCTCCACCCGGGCGGCGTCGGCGCCATGGCGGATCAGGCCGGTATCGGCCCGGTTTCCCAGGACTAGCCCGAGCGCATCGATGAGCAGGCTCTTGCCGGCGCCGGTCTCGCCGGTGATGACGTTGAGGCCGGGCCCGAGGACAAGTCGCAGCCGGTCAATCAGGGCAAGGTCGCTGACCGCGAGCTCCAGCAGTCGACCCGCCTGCGCCTCGCTCACGAGGGCAGCAGCTCCACCTTGTGCCGGAGGAGATCCCAGAACGGGACGGCCCCGTCCGGTTCGATGAGGCGGATCGGTCGTTCGCGAGCCGATACTTCCAGGAGGTCGCCAACCTGGATGGGCAAGTCTTCGCGCCCGTCGATGCTGACCAGCGCTTCCCGGGCCTCGATCACCCTGACCCGGACGGTCTGGCGCGGGCTGACCACGACGGAGCGGATGGCCGACAAGTAGCCGGCAATCGGGGTGACCACGAGGTTGCGGCTGATCGGATCGAGGATCGGGCCGCCGGCCGAGAACGAGTAGCCGGTGGAGCCCGTCGGGCTGGCCACGATGAGCCCGTCGGCGATGAACGTGGCCAGGTGCGAGCTGCCGATCGCCACATCGATCCGGACGACCCGGGCAAGCGCGCCCCGGGCGACCACGATGTCGTTGAGGGCAAACAGTTCGGCGCCGTCCGAGGGCCGGCCGGCGGGCAGAATCCGGCCACGCAGCGTCATCCGCTCATCGACGCCGCATTGGCCGGCCACCACCTGGGCAAGCGTCTCCTCGAGTTGATCCGCCTCCACCTTGGACAGAAAGCCGACCTTGCCCAAGTTCACTCCGAGCAGCGGGACGTCCACCTCGGCCACGGCCCGGGCGGCCCGCAGGAACGTGCCGTCGCCGCCGAGGACAACCAGCAGGTCCGTGCCCGGCAGTTCGGCCAGGAGGCTGGCCAACTCACCGGATGGTGCCGACCAGTGGGTCAGGCCGTGCATTCCGCACCAGCCCTCGGCCCGCTCGCGCAGCTCGTCGGCGGCCTCATTGGTCGGGTTGAAGGCAAACCCGATCCGGTGCATGGCATTCATCGAGCCGTCACCTCGCACAGCCGCTGGTCGGTCAATCGATCCGCCCCGTCGTCCGTCTCGGCGTCCGCCCGGGCGTCTGCGCCTGTGTCCGCGTGGACCATCAGGTGGAGCAGAAACTCGCGGTTGCCGTCTGGGCCCAGCAGCGGCGAGGCAATCACGTCGAGCACGAGCAGGCCCAGCGCACGTGCCTGGGCGACGACCCGGCGAAGGACCTCCAGATGGACCGCAGGATCGCGCACGACGCCGCGGTCCAACGCCTGCCGGCCCGCCTCGAACTGCGGCTTGACGAGCGGCACGAGCGGTCCACCAGCGGGCCCGAAGCAGGCCGCGATCGGTCTCAGCACGAGACCCAGCGAAATGAACGACACGTCCACCACCGCCAGGGCAACAGGTTCCGGCAGCGAGCCCGGTCCCAGGTTGCGGGCATTGCTGCGCTCCATCGAGACGACCCGCGGATCGTGCCGGAGCGACTCGGCCAGCTGTCCGCGGCCGACATCGACGGCATAGACGCGCGCGGCGCCACGCTGCAGCAGCACGTCCGTGAAGCCGCCCGTCGAGGCGCCCGCGTCGAGGCAGACGAGATCCGCCGGATCCAGCCCGAAGGCATCCAGCGCGGCCGCCAGCTTGTGCCCGCCACGCGAGACATAGGGATCGCGCTGCACGATCGCCAGGGCGGTGCCGGGATCGAGCAGGTCGCCGGGTTTCCGATCCAGACGGGCCGCATCGCCATCACCCACCCGCACCTTGCCGGCCAGGAGCAGGGCCTGGGCGCGGGTCCGGGTCTCAACCAGTCCGCGCTCGACGAGAAGGTGGTCGAGTCGCTGGCGGGCGGTTCTGGTCACGGCGTTCACCCGCCTATCGTGGCACAGCCGTCTGCGCCGCGGCTCACCAATCGGCGACCGTCAGCGAGCACCCGCCGGCAATCGGCCAGGGGCTGCCTGCAGGATCGCCAGTGTCTCGCGTACCTGGGCGGCAATCCCCGCTGCGTCGAGCCGCAGGAGCCGGCGCAGGTCGGCGACCGAGCCGTGTTCCACGAAGCGGTCGCCGGGGATCCCGATGATCCGCACGGATACCTCACGGTAGGCAGGATAGGCCAGGCGGGCCTCTTCGAGCAGTTCCAGGACGCCCGAGCCGAAGCCGCCCGTGATCACGCTCTCTTCGAGGGTCACCACCAGGCGTGCGCCACGGCATGCGTCGAGGATGAGCTGGCGGTCCAGCGGCTTGGCGAAGCGCGCGTTGAGGACGCCGACCGACCAACCCTCGGTCGCCAGCGCGGCGGCCGCCTCCAGCCCCCGGGCGACGATCGGCCCGAAGGCCACCAGGACCACGTCCGAGCCTTCGCGCAGCACCTCGCCCTGGCCAACGGGGATCACCACGGGCTCAACCGGCGGCAGGTTGAAACCCGGATCGCGTGGGTAGTGCAGCGCAAAGGGATGATCCTGAGTCAGTGCCGTTCGGAGCAGCGAGCGAAGCTCCTGCTCGTCCTTCGGGCTGGCGATGATGAGGTTGGGCAACTGGCGCTGGGCGGGCAGGGTGAACATGCCCTGGTGGCTGGTGCCATCCTCCCCGACCAGGCCGGCTCGATCCACGGCGAGGAGCACGGGCTGGTCGTTCTGGCAGACGTCATGAACGGTCTGATCGAAGGCGCGCTGGAGGAACGTCGAGTAGACCGCGACAACGGGGCGCAGGCCGCCCATGGCCAGTCCGGTCGCCAGGGTGACGGCGTGCTGTTCCGCGATCCCCACGTCGAAGAAGCGGTCCGGGAACGCGGCTTGGAAGGGGTGCAGCCCGGTGCCCGTTGGCATGCCGGCGGTGATCGCCACGATCCGGCGATCTGCGCGCGCCAACTCGATCAGTTCGGCGCTGAAGTGGGCCGTGTAGTTGGGTGCCTTCTTCGGTGCGTCCGGCGGTGGCAGGGCCGGGGTCGCATCGTCGGCCATCTCCGGGTCCTGCGCCGGGGCGGCGATCGCGTGCCCGTTGCCCGGTCGAGTCAGAGACTCCGTCATCGGCGGCAATGCGGCCCCATGGAAGCCCACCTGGTCCGCCTCGGCCGGGCGATAGCCGCGGCCCTTCTGGGTCCGAACGTGGACGATGACGGGCTCGCGCAGCTCGAGGGCCTGCGCAAACGTGCGCTCGAGCGCCAGCAAATTGTGACCCGGCAGCACGCCGATGTAGGTGATCCCGAGGTCCTCGAACAGTTGTCCCGGCTGCGCAAAGTGCACCACAGACGTGCGCAAGCGGCGGGACAGGTCGAGCGCCGTTTCGCCCACCACCGGGATCCGCTCGATCAAGCTGTCGTAGGCTGTCCGACTGTGCTGCCAGGTCGCTGACAGCTTGATCTGCGAGAGGTAACGACTGAACGCGCCGACGGTCGGGCTGATCGACATCTCATTGTCGTTGAGCACGATGAGCAGCTGCGTGCCGCGCTGGCCGATGTCATTGAGCGCCTCCAGGCTGAGCCCGCTCATCAGCGCGGCATCCCCGACGACGACCGCGATGCGCTCCATGCCGTGGCGCAGGTCGCGCGCCTCGGCCAGGCCCTGGGCGATCGACAGGCCGGTCCCGGCGTGACCACCGTCGAACACGTCGTGGGGCGACTCGCTCCGACGCGGGAAGCCGCCCACTCCACCGAGCTGGCGAAGGGTATGGAAACGGGCCAGGCGGCCGGTCAGCAGCTTGTGCGGGTAGGCCTGGTGACCGGTGTCCCAGACCAATCGATCGCGTGGCGACTCAAGCACGCGGTGCAGCGCGATCGTCAGCTCGACGACGCCGAGGGACGATCCGAGATGGCCGCCCGTGCGCGCCACGGTCAGCAGGATCGTCTCGCGGATCTCCTCCGCGAGTTCGGCCAGTTGGGCATGGGAAAGGCCGCGCAGATCGCTCGGGCCCGAGAGGTTGGTGAGGATCGCCACCGGGGATGTCACTCCTGGCGCACGGGGATTGGGGGCTCAATCGACGGACGAATGACCTCCGTCGTCATGGAGAGGCGAGTCTACCCCGGCCTCCGTCAGATCGCCCTCAGCGCTGGCGGTCCGGACGTGGTCGTCAACCGCCGGGTGCGTCGACGGCTTCCTCCGCCTGGAGCGGGACCGCCTCGATGGCGCCGCCCGCCCGCTCGACCAATCGGTGCACCCGCAACTCGGCGTCGGCGAGCAACCCGGCGCAGCGTTCATGGAGCGCCACGCCGCGCTCGTACATGGCGATCGACAGTTCGAGCGGCTGGCCACCGGTTTCG
>JANMQO010000163.1:0-77996 GCA_031370565.1 Chloroflexota bacterium | reverse complement strand
TGATCACGATGGCCAGGATGGTCGGCAGCCCGTGGGCGCCATTGTCCGGATACCCGACGACCCATTTCATGCCCACCAGATCGTCGGCGCCGGATGGGTCGGCACCGCGCAGATGGGCCGGCATCGCGTGCCCGAAGCTGTGGGCCGGTCGGGGATGGACGGCGCTCTGGGGCGGCAGCTCGGCTGAGCCGTCGGCCAGGGCGACCAGGGTCCGCTCGGCCAGCCGCAGGCGCTCGTCGATCGGCGGCATGGCCGCGACCACCTCGGCGGCGGACAGGTAGAGCAGCGTGGGCGGTGTCACACCCGCAGTCTAGTCCTCGGCGCCGGGCCGGGCGGGCCAACTCGTCGGGGTCGGTCGGCCCGTCGGTCGGTCGGCCCGGCCAGGTCCCCGGAGTGGATCACGGTCGACCGGGATCGTCGGTACCATCTGTCCATGGCGCCCATCGACGTCCAGCTCAGCCTGGAGAACCTGAAGCTTGAACGCGACGCGATCGTGCTCTACGACGCGCTGGCCTCGATGGAGCAGGACCCGCGCCGCGCCGCTGCGTTTCGGACGATCGCGGGCAACGAGCGACGCCACGCTGACGTGTGGGCCGGCAAGCTGCGCCAGCTGGGGACCGAGGTGCCGTCGGGCGGGCGACCGCGCCTGCGCGTACAGGTGATCATCTGGCTGGCCCGTCTGTTCGGGACGCGCGCCGTGTCGGATCTGGTCCAGGCCCTGGAAGGAGACGAAGAAGGGGCCTACGCCGAGCAGACGTCGCCGGAGGTGGCAGCAATCGCGGCAGACGAGCGCGAGCATGCCGAGATCTGGAAGCGCCTCCATGCGACAGGCGGCGATGGCGCGCTGGCCGAATCACCCACGCTCGATGCAAAGGCGGCCCGAACGGTTCGCCAGGCCCGGCCGCCCGGTGCGGTCGGCCGGGACGAGCAGTGGCATCGGGCCGGTCAGTCGGGCACCCTGCGCGCGGTCATCTTCGGGGTGAGCGATGGCCTGGTCAGCAACACCAGCCTGGTCATGGGCATCGCCGGCGCTTCGTCCGGGAACTCGAACTTCGTCCTCCTGGCAGGAATCGCCGGATTGATCGCCGGGTCGTTCAGCATGGCCGCCGGCGAGTACATCTCGATGCAGTCCCAGCGTGAGCTGTACGAACGACAGATCGCCTTGGAGCGGGCGGAGCTCGAGGCGATGCCCGAGGAGGAGGAAGCAGAGCTGGCCGCCATCTTCCGGGCCAAGGGCTTCACCGATGAGGAGGCCAGGACCGTCGCCGCGCGGCTCTTTCAGGATCCCGAGCACGCCCTCGACACCCTCTTGCGCGAAGAGCTCGGAATCGACCCGGACCAGCTTGGCTCGCCCTGGGGCGCGGCCTTCGGTTCGCTCATCGCGTTCGCGGCCGGGGCGGTCGTGCCGGTCGTGCCGTTCCTGTTCGGACGGGGCCTGACGACCGTGCTGGTGAGCGTGGGACTGAGCTTGGTGGCCATGTTCGCGGTAGGCGTTGGAGTGAGCTTGCTGACCGGCCGGAGCGCCTTGTTCTCCGGCGCCCGGCAGGTCGGTATCGGGATCCTGGCCGCCGGCGTGACCTTCCTGGTGGGGCGGATCATCGGCGTGACCGTGGCATGATCGGACGTGGGACGCCACCGCCGGTTCGCCGGATCCTGGCGGCGATTCTGGTCGGAATCGTCGTCGGGCTGCTCTTCCGGCTGTGGCTCGGCTGGCCGGGCGCCGCCGCAGCGGCGGTGGGGCTGGTCTTCGGGTCGGGTTCGCTCATCGCGGCGATCGTGTTCGGCACGGACGTCGAACTCGCCGACGCGGCTTGGCGCGAGCAGGCCGGCGATCTCCGTGCAGGTATCGAATTGGCGCAGGTGGCGTCGGCGGTTGCGGCTGAGACTCCCGCGATCGCCAGCGAAACCATCGAGCCCGGTCAGGCGTAGCCCATGGTGAGAACCCGCACCGATCCGGCCGAGGACGCGCGCCTCATGGCGCTGGTTGTGGCTGGCTCGGAGGATGCCCTCGCCGCGCTCTATGACCGACACGTCGGGGCCGTCTACGCGGCAGCCGGCCGATTGACCAGCGACCGCCATCTTGCCGAGGATGTGGTGCAGGAGACGTTCCTCGCCCTGTGGAATCGGGCCGAACAATTCAATCCGACGCTCGGGTCGCTCGCCGCCTGGCTGCTGACGATCGCCCGGAATCGGACCGTTGACCGCCTGCGTGCCGCCGGGCGTCGGCCGCTGATGGTCTCGATCTCAACCACACGACGGGGTGAGGAGACCGACGCGTCCGCGCTCGAGCGGATGCTCCGCGATGGCGAGGTGGTCGCGGCCGCGGGCATCGGCCCTGGTCCGGAGGATCAACTCGCCGGGATGGAGTTGCGCGCCGCGCTGGCGACGGCCCTGGCGGCGATGCCCGACGCCGAGCGCCAGGTGCTCATGCTGGCCTACCGCGACGAGCTGAGCCAGACGGAGATCGCGGGCCGGCTGGGTTGGCCGCTCGGGACCGTCAAGACGAGAACGCGGCGGGGACTGCACAAGCTGCGCGAACTGCTGGGGCCCGACTACGCTCCAGCGCCGCGCCAGGATGCCGATCGGAGAGGCGTACGCTGATGGAGCACGACGAGATCCTGGCGCTGCTCGAGCTGGCCGCGGTGGAGCCGGCCGGTTTTGATCGCCTGGCCGCCGGCGACACCGCCGATGCCTCGCTCGTCGCCGGCCATCTGGCTGGCTGCACGTCCTGCGCCGCAGAAGCGGATCGGCTCAGGGCCACTGCGCCGATCCTGCGCGAGATGATCGGGTCGATGCCACCGGATGATTTGCGCGACCGAACGTTGGCGTTCGTGCGCGAGGTTGGTCGGCCGCGCCGTCGCGAAGAGACGCGGGCTGCCGGCGAGATGGCCGTGTTCGCGAATGTGCCCGCTCAGCCGGATCTGGACGAGCCTCTGGCTCTGGAGTTCGGCCCGGACCAGCGCCTGGATCTGGAGGATGGTGATCCCGTCTGGACGGCACCCGGCCCGGGACGCGGACACGGCCGCTGGGTCGCGGCGATCGCGGCAGTGCTGGCCGTATCCCTTGTCGGGGGCGGTGTGGTTGCCGACCTGCAGTTCGGGCAGCAGCTGCGCGACCAGCAGACGCTGAGCGCGGACCTGGCGTCGCTGGACCGCGCCATGTTGCGCCTGCTGGCCGAGCCGGACGTGCGCACCGTCGCCCTGTCCGGTAGCGCCGGGACCTCAGCGGCGGGCCGGCTGGTGTTCTCCGCGACGAGCAGGGAGCTGGTGGTCAGCGCGACTGGTCTCCAACCGCCCGATTCTGGGCAGCGACTCGCCTGCTGGCTGACCGATCCGGGCGGCCAACGGGTGCAGATGGGGACGATGGTGGTCGAACGGGGGCTGATCTACTGGACTGGCTGGGACGATGCCCTCGCGACGGCCGGCCCGGGGACCCGGTTCGGCGTGACGCTCGTCGACGCCGGTGGCGCCAGGGTCGGCGATGACTTGCTCGTCGGGACTGTTGGCAGCCCCTGACCGAACGATCCTCGGCCACGATCGGTTCGCAGGCTCTTCGATCTGGCGCCGTTGACGGGCGGGGCGCTGAGGATCAGGCCTGGTCTGTCGTGGGTGACCTGCCGCCCTGTCCCGCCTGCTCGGCCTGCTCGGTCCGGAACGCGGGCAGGTCCAACCATTCGGCCCCGCACGCGAGGCAGACGATTCCCGGCGTCCCCTCCAGCCGGAAGTCGGTCCGGATGCCTTGCAGGGAGTTGGCCGGGTCGAACGTCGCGTAGCGCACGTCCGGTACCTCGAGCACGGCCAGGCGATGCTCGCTGCAGCGGGGGCAGGCCTCCCGCGACCGCTGCCCCGACTCGTCGGGAAGTGTGCTCACGGCCGATTGGCCCCGGCGGGCCCGGCCGGCTCGGACGACTCGGCAGCCCAGGCACGCCCGGGCAGATCCGGCGCGCCGCTCGGGTCGTCCTCAGCGGCCGCGTCGTCCCAGGTGCGGTCAGGCTCGGGCGGATCGTTGCGCATGTCGGCCAGCACCAGATAGACCAGGGCGCCACCGACGACGATGCCCAGGATGAGCAGCCACCATTGGAACTCGGCGTTCATCGGGAGCCCGTTGCGGCGGCGTCGATCGGCTCCATACGCCGGCAGTATACCGACCGCCCGGGCCGAGACCGCCAGAGCCGCTACACTCGCGGCCATGATTGACATCACGCCCGATCCATACGCCTTCCAGCTCGGCCCGATCCCTGTCTACTGGTACGGCATCTGCTACGCCGTCGGCCTGTTCGCCGCCTATCAGATGCTGGTCCGCGAGGCGCGTCGGCGCGGACTCGACAGCGCGATCATCGGCGACGGATTGATCGTGGTGGCGATCGCGGCCCTGATTGGCGGCCGCGCCTACCACGTCATCGACCAGTGGCAGCGCTACAAGGACGACCTGCCCAGGATCTTCCTGCCGCCCTACAGCGGCCTGGGGGTGTACGGCGGGATCCTCACCGGGACGATTGCGGCCGCGCTGTACATCCGCTGGAAGCGCCAGCCGTTCTGGCGCTGGGCGGACGTCGTGGCGCCGGCGCTATTCGTCATGCAGGCGATCGGCCGCTGGGGCAATTTCTTCAACCAGGAGCTATACGGTCCGCCGACCAGCCTGCCCTGGGGCATCGCCATCCAGTGCAAGAACCGGGTGGAGGCCTACGCCTGCCCCGTCGGCTCGGATCCGAACGCCACCCTCGGCCAGCATTTCCAGCCGCTGTTCCTGTACGAATCGGTGAGTGCGGTCATCGGTGTGGTCGTCCTGCTCTGGGTCGGGCGTCGCTGGGCCAACCGGCTGCGGGCAGGCGACCTCCTGCCGATTTTCCTGATCTGGTACTCGATCACGCGCTTCTCGCTCGAGTTCCTGCGGGCCGGCTACAACTGGACGATCGGCGGCGTGCCCACGGCGCAGATCGTGTCCGCAATCACGATCGCGCTGGCCCTGGCCGTCCTGGCTGTCCGCCACGCCCGACCTGGCCCGAGCGTCGCGACGGTGGAGGCGGAAGCGCGGGCAGCCGACGAAGCCGAAGTGGCAGCCATCGCGGCGGCCGAAGCCGAAGCGGACGCCGCCGAGCGGGCCGCAGCTGGGCCCGCCGAGCCGAGCGCCGGCGGGGGATGACCTTCTCGGACGAGGCCGACGCAGGCCCGGCCGAACCGGGCCCGGCCGGAGCGGGCCTGCCTGAACCGAGCCTGGTCGGCCCGGGCCCGGCCAGGAGCGAGTCGCCGGAGGTACAACTGCCCGAGACTCCGCTGCGCCGGGCGCGGCCGCCCCGACGGTTGCCAGGCCGGATCGCGCCCCTCGCATTGGCCGCGGAGCGGGGTGCGGCCCTCGAAGGCCTTGACTGGCTGGGCCGCCCGCCGGAGTCGGTGGCCGGCATCCCGATCCGGCTGGCGTTCTTCCTCGGCCGAGTGGCCCTGTTCGGGGCGTGCCGGTTCCGGATCGATGTCAGCGGGCGGGCACACCTGCCACGGACCAGCGGCTACACGGTGGTGGCGGCCGCGCACCGCGGCTGGATGGACCCGATCGTCCTGCTCCACGCCCTGCCGATCGCGCCCCGGGTCTGGTTCCTGGGGTCGGGTCCGTCGGCGTTCGGGTCTGCCTGGCGCGAGGCGCTCCTCCGCCGACTGGGCGGCCTCCTGCCGGTCTGGCGCGGCGGCGTGGGGATCGAGGTGCACGTCCGGGCAGCTCGAGCCGTGCTCGCCAACGGCGGGGTGTTTGCCCAGATGCCCGAGGGAACCGTGAGCGGGCCGGCCGGCCGGATCGGGCCGTTCCGGATTGGCGCCGCGCTCATCGCCCTGCGCACCGCTGCGCCGATCGTGCTCGTGGCGATCGCCGGGACCGAGGAGCTCTACATCGGCCGCCGGATGGCCGTGCGGATCTTCCCGCCCTTGACGGTCGCCGAGCTGCTGGGGCCCGGTTGGGACGGCCTCCTGCCGACGGAGGGGTCGCGCGCCGAACTCGATCTGGCCAGGACGCTCACGGATCGGTTTGCCGAGCGCCTCGGGCCTGTTGTGGAGGAGCTCCATCCCTGGACGGTCGATCCGCCGAGTCACCCGCGTCGACTGCGCCGCCGACTCACCTGGCTGTTGCTTCGGCCCGGCCGGCTTGACCGCGGAGCGCCGGAGGATCGGGCGGTCTGAGTCCTGGCCGCTGGACCGGGGTCTCGGTCGGTCGACTCGAACCCTCGCGTCGGCCGTCGCCGGTGACCCCTATACTCGGCCGCGATGGACTACGCGGAGACGATCCTGGACCTCGTCGGGAATACGCCGCTCGTCCGGCTGACCCGGCTGACGCGCGAACTCGGACCCCTGGAGCGCCAGCCGCTCATCCTGGCCAAGCTCGAGACCATGAACCCGGGCGGCTCGGTCAAGGACCGGATTGGGCTGCCGATGATCGAAGCGGCCGAGCGGGCCGGCCTGCTCAAGCCCGGCGGCACCATCATCGAGCCGACCAGCGGCAACACCGGCCATGGCCTGGTGATCGCCGCCATCCGCAAGGGCTATCGCTGCATCTTCGTCATGGCCGACAAGCAGTCCAGTGAGAAGCAGCAGCTGCTGCGTGCCTACGGCGCCGAAGTGGTGCTGTGTCCAACGAACGTCGCGCCGGAGAGCCCGGAAAGCTACTACTCCGTGGCCGCCCGACTGGCGCGCGACATCCCGGGGGCATTCAAGCCGGACCAATACTGGAACCAGGAGAACCCTCGGGCGCACGTGGCCACCACCGGCCCCGAGTTGTGGCGCCAGACGGACGGCCGGATCAGCCACTTCGTGGCCAGCGTCGGTACCGGCGGCACCATCTCCGGGACGGGCCAGTACCTCAAGGCGCAGAACCCCGCGGTCAGGATCATCGGCGCTGACCCGGAGGGCAGCGTGCTCTCGGGCGACACCGCCCGGCCCTACCTGACCGAGGGTATCGGCGAGGACTTTTTGCCCGGCACGTACGATCCGGCCGTGGTCGACCGCTGGGTCCGCGTCTCGGATCGCGACGCGTTTGCGATGGCTCGCCGGCTCACGCGCGAGGAGGGGATCCTGGCCGGCGAGTCGTGCGGCACGGCCGTGGTGGCCGCCCTGGACGAGGCGCGCCGGATCATGACCGAGTCGCCCGCCGACGCCCCGAACGCCGTGCTCGTCGTGCTGTTGCCGGATGGCGGCCGATCCTACCTGTCGAAGCTCTACAACGACGAATGGATGCGCACGAACGGCCTGCTCGCCTCGCCGGGCGCTGTGGTCCGGGTGGCGGACCTGCTGGCCGGCCGGCACGCCGCCCCGGATCGCCCGGCCGTGGTGGTGGCCCGGACGACGCAGCGAGTCGACGCGGCGATCGAGACGCTGCAGGCCTACGGGATCAGCCAGATGCCGGTCTCCGAAGCCTCGGAGGGCGAGGCGATCGACTCGATTGTCGGGGCCATCTCCGAGCGGGGCCTGCTCGATCGGGCGTACCGCGATCCGTCCGTGGTGGAGCGCACTGTCGGCGAGGTGATGGACCGGTCCCTGCCCGTGATCGATGTCGGTGCGAGCCTCGATGAGGCGTTCGGCCTGCTGTCCGGTGCGGCTGCCGCGCTCCTGGCCGTGCACGCCGGTCGTCCTGCCGGCATCGTGACCAGGCTCGACCTGCTTGAGCACCTGGCCCACCGCTCCACCTGAGACCCCGGCTACGCGGCTCCACCTGAGGCGCCGGCTACGTGGCTCCACCTGAGGCTCCGGCTACGCGGCCCCGGTTACGCGGCTCCGGCTACACGGCCCCGGGCCCCACAGTACCCGGCGATGCGCGATGATGCGCCGATGCACGACCCGAACGACGACGCCCTGAGCTTCGAGACCCTGAGTGTCCATGCCGGCCAGGAACCCGACGAACTGACCGGGGCCGTTGCGCCGCCCATCTATCAGACCTCGACCTATGCCCAGCAGGCGGTCGGCAAGCCGACCCGCGGCTACGAATACGCTCGAAGCCAGAACCCGACCCGCGAGCGCCTGGAGCGGGCCGTCGCGACGCTGGAGGGCGGGACGCACGGAGTTGCCTTCGCCAGCGGCTCCGCGGCCACCGCTGCGATCGCCGAGCTTGTCGGGCCGGGCGAGGAGGTCATCGCCAGCGACGACGTCTACGGCGGCACGTACCGCTACTTGCACCGCGTTGCCGGACCGCGTGGGGTGGCGGCGCGCTGGGTGGACCTGGCCAGCGACTCGGGCGCGGCGGTCCGGGCCAACCTCACCGAGCGGACCCGGCTGGTGTGGTTTGAGACGCCGTCCAATCCGCACCTCAAGATCGTCGACATCGCGGCGGTCGCGGCAGCGCTGGCGGAGCACAGGGGCGCGCGCGGCGAGCGGCCGATTGTAGTCGTCGACAACACATTCGCCTCGCCGGCCGCTCAAAGGCCGCTGGAGCTCGGCGCGGATATCGTGTTCCATTCCGCGACCAAGTACCTGGCGGGGCACTCGGACGTCGTCAACGGCGTGCTGGCGACCCGCCGCGATGACCTGGGCGAGCAGCTCCGCTTCCTGCAGAACGCGATGGGCGGCGTGCCCGGCCCGTTCGACTGTTTCCTCGTCCTGCGCGGCCTGCGCACCCTTGCGATCCGGACCGAGCGGCACGCCGCCAACGCCGACGCAGTGGCTCGCTTCCTGGCGGCCCGCGACGATGTCGAGTGGGTCCGCTACCCGGGCCTGGCCGATGGTCCGAACGCGCACCCGCAGGCGGCGCTCGCCGCGCGTCAGATGCGGTTGTTCGGCGGGATGGTCTCGTTCGCTCCGCGCGCCGGCGGCCGCCACGGACGCACTGCCGCCGACCGCGCGATCGCCCTGTGCGAGGCGACCCGCATCTTCACCCTGGCCGAGTCGCTCGGCGGCGTCGAGTCGCTCATCGAGGTGCCGGCGATCATGACCCACGCCTCGGTGACCGGTTCCACCCTCGAGGTTGACCGCGCGCTCGTCCGCCTGTCCGTCGGGATCGAGGCCGCCCGCGACCTCATCGCCGACCTCGCCCGAGCCCTCGACGAGGCGTAGGCTATTCGATCGGTTCGAGATCGATCGTGCGGACCTGGCGGCTGCGGCCGGCCTCGGTGCGCACGATGGCGGTCGGAATGACGGCGCCGGCGAACTTCTCGATCGTCGCGGCCTCGCCGTTGTAGAGGCCCGTCCCGATGATCCGGACACGATCGCCAACGGTGAGGTCGGTTCGGCCGATCATGGCCGCTCCGTTGATCTGAGCGACGGTCGGGCGGACGTATGGCTCGGGGGCGGTGACGCCCGGGATGGGCGGTTTGACCTGGATGGGCTTGCGATAGACGGTCTTGCGCTTCGGGGCTGGCACTGTGGGGGAGGTAACCTCTGCTACGTGACTGGGCCGAGCGGCCTGTCCGAACTATAGGCTCCTCCACGTTCGGTGCGCCACTGGGTGCGCCACTGGACGTGTCATCGCCCGCGCCGGCCCGGCCCGGCGACGTCACGCAACCCCCTCGCAACCCGGCTGCAATCCTTGGTCCACGGGGGTACAATGCCACGGACTGCGGAAGCCGACTCCTCCGATGCGCCCCCAACGGGCACGAATCGGAGCACGCGCGGCCGGTCGATCGCACCGATGCGCCATCGGTCGCGGGTCGAAGCGGCTCGTGTCCGACCACCTGAGGAGTCGAGATCGTGACCGCAACCCGCACCAAGCCTTCCACCGTGGCCGCTCCCGTTGCGGCTCCTCCGATCGGGCAGTTGGTCCGGGCCAACCTCTCGACGGCCGAACTGTACGAAGCGGCGATCCGGGACAGAGAGGGAACGATCGCGGCGGACGGTCCGCTCGTCGTCCGGACGGGCATGCATACCGGCCGCAGCCCGCAGGACAAGTTCATCGTCGATGAGCCGTCCAGCCGGGACCGAATCTGGTGGGGCGACGTCAATCGCCCAATCACCGAGGCCAATTACGACCGGCTCCGCGCCCGCCTCGTCGGCTACCTCGCGGCCAAGCCGCTGTACGCCCAGGACTGTTTCATCGGCGCAGCACCGCAGCACCGCCGTAGCCTGCGGGTCTACACGGAGACGGCCTGGGCCAGCATCTTCGCCCGGAACCTGTTCCGCCAGCCCGAGCTCAAGCAGCTGCGCAGCTTCGCCCCGAACTTCACGATCATCAACGCTCCGTCGTTCAAGGCGAACCCGGCGACCGAAGGTACCCGCACGGGGACGGCGATCCTGGTCCACCTGCGCCGGATGGAAGTGATCATCGTCGGCACCGAGTATGCCGGCGAAATCAAGAAGTCCGCGTTCACGGTGATGAACTACCTGATGCCGGACGAGGGCGTCCTGCCCATGCACTCGGCGGTGAACGTGGGCAAGGAGGGCGACTCGGTCGTGTTCTTCGGGCTCAGCGGGACAGGCAAGACCACGCTCTCGGCGGACCCGGAGCGCCGCCTCATCGGCGATGACGAGCATGGCTGGGGGGACGACGGGGTGTTCAACTTCGAGGGCGGCTGCTACGCCAAGACGATCCGTCTGTCGCCGATGTATGAGCCGGACATCTTCCAGACCACGAAGCGCTTCGGGACGATCTTGGAGAACGTGGAGCTGGATCCACGGACACGCGAGCTGGATCTGGACTCGGACCGGTTCACCGAGAATACGCGCGGCGCTTACCCGCTTCACTTCATCGGCAACGCGGACGCAACCGGGATCGCCGGCCAGCCCCGCAATGTGGTCCTGCTCACCGCCGACGCGTTCGGCGTGCTCCCGCCGATCAGCCGCCTCAGCCACGACCAGGCCGCGTACCACTTCATCAGCGGCTACACCGCCAAGCTGGCCGGCACGGAGATCGGGGTGAAGGAGCCCAAGGCCACCTTCTCAGCCTGCTTCGGAGCGCCGTTCATGCCGCGCCATCCGGGCGTCTACGCGGCGATGCTCGTCGAGCGACTGGCCAGGTGGAATGTGCCGGTCTGGCTGGTCAACACGGGCTGGACGGGCGGCCCGTACGGCACGGGCGAGCGAATGAACATCAACCATACCCGGGCCATGGTCCGGGCGGCTCTCAACGGCCTGCTCGACGAGGTCGAGACGGTCGAGGACCCGATCTTCGGGGTTGCCGTCCCGGTTGCCTGCCCGGACGTGCCCGCGGCCTTCCTCCAACCACGTTCCACCTGGCAGGATCCCGCCGCCTACGATGAGGCTGCTCGCCGGCTCGCCGCCATGTTCGCGGCCAACTTCGCCGCCTATGCGGATGGCGTCTCCGAGACGATCCGGTCGTCAGGGCCGCGCACCGGCGGGTAGCAACCGGTCGTTCATCGGTGCAACCCGTCCGTCAACCAGGCAAACCCGCCCGCCAACCCCGAGGAGTCGTTCCAGCCATGGCTCGCAACAAGGTCACCGTCGTCGGCGCCGGGAATGTCGGCGCCACCACCGCCCAACGGATCGCCGAGGCAGGGCTCGCCGACGTCGTGCTCATCGACATCGTCGAGGGATTGCCCCAGGGCAAGGGCCTCGACCTGGCCGAGGCCGCCCCGGTCGTCGGCCACGATGCGAAGATCACGGGCACCAACGACTACGCGGCCACGGCCGGCTCCGATATCGTCGTCGTCACGTCCGGTCTGGCCCGCCAGCCGGGCATGAGCCGGGACGACCTGCTGGCCAAGAATGCATCGATCGTCCGATCGGTCGTCGAGCAGGCCGTCCGGCACTCGCCAAACTGCATCCTGATCATCGTCACGAACCCGCTCGATGCGATGTGCCACGTCGCGCTGCAGGCGTCCGGCTTTCCGCGGGAGCGCGTCCTGGGCATGGCCGGGGTGCTCGACTCGGCGCGCTTCCGGACGTTCATCGCCCAGGAACTCGGCGTGTCCGTAGCGGACACCCAGGCTTTCGTGCTGGGCGGCCACGGCGACACCATGGTCCCGTTACCGCGCTACTCCACGGTGGCCGGCGTGCCGATCACCGAGCTGCTCAGTCCCGAGCGGATCACCGCGCTGTGCGAACGGACGGCCAACGGCGGGGCGGAAGTCGTGGCGCTGCTCAAAACCGGCTCGGCCTACTACGCCCCGGCCGCCAGCACGTTCGAGATGGTCGAGTCGATCCTGCTCGACCGTCGGCGTGTCCTGCCGTGCGCCGTCCAGCTGGCCGGTGAATTCGGCGTCGACGGCCTGTTCGTGGGCGTCCCATGCGTGCTCGGCAGCGCCGGCCTCGAGCGCGTCTTCGAGATCACCTTGAGTCCGGACGAGCGGATCGCCTTCGATCGCTCCGTGGAGGCCGTCCGAGAACTGGTCGCCAAGCTCGGCTAGGCTTCCGACCCTGAGGTTGCCGGTGCACCCTCGCACCACCTGGACAGGTTGGCCCTTCAGAGGCTCGTCCGTCTGTACTACAGTCGCCGCCACAGGAGGTGTCCGGGGGTCGGCGCATCCGGAGCAGGCCAAACGACCACACCCTGGAGGGATTCCTTGACCACCCGCCGTCTTCGCAGCTCGGTCGCGCTCGCCGCGGTCGCCGCACTCGTCCTGGCCCTACCGGCCGGGGCAGCCGGTCCGGCCGGTAGGGCCTCGAATACCAACGACGCTCCGTCCGCGCAGCCCGGCGTGGATGCCGCCTACGCGCTCGTGCAACTCAATGGCGATCCGCTCTCCACCTACGTCAAGACCAAGCCTGCGCCAGGCAAGAAGATCGACTTCAACGGCTCGACCGTGAAGAGCTACCGGGCACAGCTGTCCGCCCTGCGCAACGACTTCAAGCAGTGGCTGCGGGCGAACGCGCCGTTGGCCAAGGTGACCGGCGGCTGGGACATCAGCCTCAATGCCGTGTCGGTCAAGCTCAACGGCACGAGCCTCGACGTGCTCCGGACGAGCACACTCGCCAGCCGCGTTGAGTATGAGGGTCTGTACTACCCGACCAGCGATCCGGACCTGGGCATCATCCACGCGATCGATGCCTGGAACCAGGCGGGCGGTTCGGCCAATGCCGGCGCCGGCGTCAAGGTCGCCATCGTCGACACGGGGATCGACCTGACCCACCCATGCTTCAACGATGCCGGTTACTCGACCACCGCGCAGCTCGGTGACCCGCGTTTCACCAACAACAAGGTGATCGTGGCCCGGGTCTTCAACAACAAGCTGCCCCAGAACGGCCTCACCGCGCAGGCCGTCCAGGACCACGGCACCCACGTGGCGGGCACGGTCGCCTGCAACTATCTGACGCCGGCCACCGTGCACGGCGTGTCCATTCCATACGGTGTCTCCGGCGTGGCGCCGCGGGCGCTGCTGGGCAACTACAACGTCTTCCCGGGTGAGGTGGGCAATGCCCGCTCGGAGGACATCCTCAACGCGCTCGATGCCGCCTATGCGGATGGCATGGACGTCGCCAACATGAGCCTCGGTGGCGGGGCCAGCGGGATCCAGGATCTGCTGACCGTGGCCGTCGACAACCTGGACGCGGCGGACATGGTGGTCGCGGTGGCGGCTGGCAACAGCGGCCCGGGCCACTACACGGTGGAGTCGCCAGGCTCGGCAGCGCGGGCGTTGACGGCGGGTGCTTCCACGGTTCCGCATTTCGTCGGCGCGCCGGTCACTGTCGGTTCCGCCACGTACGGCGCCGCGACCGGTGACTTCGTCGTCGCCACGTCGAACCTCACGGCGCCGCTCGGGGTCGTGACGGCCGCCACCTCCATCGACCTGGGCACGGCCTGCGCGGCCCTGCCGGCGGGCAGCCTCAGCGGCAAGATCGCGTTGATCAGCCGGGGCGTCTGCACGTTCTCGACCAAAATCCGCAACGCCGCCAACGCGGGTGCGGTCGCAGTCCTGGTGGCCAACAACGTCGCCGGCGATCCGGTGGCGATGGCCTCCGATGGCACAGGCAGCCAGCCCACGGTCCCGGCCTACATGGTCGGCCAGGCGACGGGTCAGGCCATCAAGACCCTCTCCGGTACGTCCACCACGATCGGTTCGACGCTGCAGTACTTCCTCACCGCGAACGTCGACATCATGGCTGGCTTCAGCAGCCAGGGACCGACCGACGTGGACTTCCGGGTCAAGCCGGATGTTGTTGCGCCGGGCGTGAACGTGCTCAGCTCCGTACCCGGCGATTGCGGGAGCGGCGGCTGCTGGGCGTTCTTCCAGGGCACCTCGATGGCGACACCGCACCTGGCGGGGTCGGCGGCCGTGGTCCGCGGCCAGCATCCGAACTGGACCGCGGCTCAGGTCCGGTCCGCGATCGTCAACACCGCTGACCTGAACGTGCTCAAGAAGTACAAGGACGGCACGATCGTTGTGACGGACGTGAACATCCAGGGCGCCGGCCGTGAGAACCTGCTGTCGGCCGTCGGGGCCTCCGTCGCGATCGAGCCCGTCAGCGTGAGCTTCGGCTCGGTGCCGTCCGGCTCCGGCCAGACGAGGACCGTCGCGGTCACCCTGACCAACCTGTCGGCAGGCACGGCAACGTGGACGCTGGGAGTCACCGGCACGACGAGCTCGGGCGTGGCCTTCTCGGTTGCCCCGGGATCGGTCACCGTGGCCGGCGGGTCGTCCACCACCGTGAACGTCACGATGGCGGCGGCGCAGGGTGCGGCGCTCGGTGATCACCAGGCCTGGCTGACGGTGAGCAACGGCTCGACGACCGTCGCCCATGCTGCGGTGTACGTCTTCGTGAAGTAACCCCGGGCGACCGTGCTGGTCGCGCTGCGAAGACGAAGCCCCGGCCCTGTGCCGGGGCTTCGTCTCGTCCGGGCGCGGCCGAGTCCCGCGTCATCAGCCGTCGTTCAGTCTCCACCGCGCACGGTCGTCAGCGTGTGGCCGGGTCAGCTGCGGGCGATGACCCCGATCCCGTTGCGACCACCCACCGCGGCGAGAGCGGCGCCCAGGCTGCGCCGGCGCGATTGTTCAAACGTGTCGGCCAGCGCCACTCGATACGCCGCGACCGTCTCCGGCAGCGGTTCGACGCCGAGTTCCCGATCGAGCAACTCGGCGAGGCGGCGATACTGTCGGACGACATGCGTGCGCGAGCCGGCACGGCCGAACACCCGGAGGAGCGTCGCGTGGCCCTCCTCGCGGAGCGGGTCGCGGGCGAGCAGGGCAAGGGCGGTCTCCCGCGCCCCCTCCGCGCTGCCAGCCTCGAAGCGCTCCTGGGCGACGAGCGCCAGGGCGTCCTCGTAGGCGTCGGACAGGCGCTCACGATCGGATGCGAAGCACTCCAGCCCGAGCCACTCCGCCAAGTCTCCACGATAGAGGAGGAGCGCATCCTCGAGCCGTGGCGGGTGTCCACGCAGGCACGCCTCGAAGCGATCCACGTCGAGACTGACCGGCGCGTCCGGCCGCAATCCAATGGCGTCCGGTTCGATGTGGAGGTAGCTGTCCAGTGCCAGGTTGGCCGACACGAAGTCCGACCGCAGATGCCACAGAGCCTGGCGCATCGACGCGGCGACGCCGCCACCCTCGCTGTCCGGCCAGAGTTCGGCGGCGACCGCTTCGCGGGTTCGAATGCGGGGTGTCAGCACGAGCAGCGCGATCAGGGCCTGGGCCGCCCGAGATCGCAGGCGAACGTCTCTATCGCCGACGCGCAGTTCGACGCGCCCGAACAGGTGGATACCGAGCATTGGCGGGCCTGGTGCCGCGCCGTCGACGGTCGTCGGATGTTGGTTCAGGGCGCGTGTCCGTTCCACTGCCTCTCCCCGTTGCTGCGAGACCGATGCCCGGCCGCCCCCCATTGCGGGGCCGTGCATCGGTCTCCAACAGCCTTCGACGACCCTTGCCGAGGCCCCCCTCCGGCGACCCCCCGGCCGCGGTCGACACTGGAGAGGAGCCCCCCAGGGTTCCCTCTCGCGTCGCTTGGGTCGACTATCGGGCGAGACGTCGTGTGCCCGGCAGCCGCGAACCGACAGGCAAGGTGTCGGCCCGCCGACACCTTGGAGTGCCAGGCCGTCGTCGAGAGAGGCACGCCGCTGGTCCCGACGCCCCATTCGTCGTGGGACCACCGACCGCTACACTGCAATGGACGTGCCGACCGCCCTCATCACCTTCCAGTTCGACCCCAACCTCCATCTCGGCGATCGACTCATCCGCTGGGAGACGCTCGCGATCGGCGGGTCCGTGCTGGTTGCGCTGGTCCTGGCCGCGGTCCTTGCCGGGCGAATCCGGCTGCCCTCGCTCCCGCACCCGCACCGGCCGGCGTCGGCCCCGCACCACCTCCGCCGCGACGATCTGCTCCTGGTCGTGCTCGGGGTCGTGCCCGGCGCCGTGCTCGGCGGTCGGCTCAACTACGTGCTGGTGCACCTCGACTACTACGCCGCGAACCGGGCTGCCATCCTCGATCCGACCAGCGGCGGCCTGGCGCTGTCGGGGGCCGTCCTGCTCGGCAGCCTGACTGGCGCCCTCGTCGCCCGTCTCTTCGACGAGCCGCTCGGTCGCTGGTTCGATCTGGCCGCAGCGCCGCTGCTGCTCGCCCTGGGACTGGGCAAGCTGGCGCTCGCGCTCGGTGGCACCGGTCAGGGTCTGCCCTCGAACCTCGCCTGGGCGACCCGCTACCTGGGGACCGGGCCGTGGGGCAGCCTCGGCCCGGAGGTCCCGTCGCACCCGGCGCAGGTGTACGAAGCGCTCGGCATCGCCCTGGTCCTGCTCATCGTGACCCTGGCCTGGGACGCGGGCGCCTTCCGCTCGGGCGACGGGCGGGCGTTTTCGCTGGCGCTCGGCGGCTGGGCGGCCGTTCGGGTCGGGACGGCCGCCGTCTGGCGAGACCAGCCGGCGTGGGGGCCGTTGCGCACCGAGCAGGTGCTCGATCTCGCCATCGCGCTGCTTTCGGCGGTCGTTCTGGTGCTGGTGGTCCGCCGGTCGGCACGCACCGGCACTCCGCCGCCCAATGCCAACGCGCCTGGATCGACGCTCAGTTGGCCGGATCCGGATCGTCCGCCGCCGTTCTGAATCGGTCCGTGGGTCGGGGCGCCGTCTGCCGCTGAGCCTGCCGCGCGGCCCACCGCGCCCCGACCGTAGCCCAAGGCGGTATCGTTGACGCCTGCAGAACGCCGGTTAGCCGCACATTGAGAGGTCATTCATGACGCAGGTCGCCGCATCGCGAGCCGCCGGAGAGACGTCCGACTCGGACGCCCCGAGCCGGATCAACCATTGGATCGGCGGGACGCTGAGGGTCGGCACGTCGGGCCGCCAGGGACCCGTCTTCAACCCGGCCACCGGCGCGCAGACGCACGCGGTCGATTTCGCCAGCGCTGAAGAACTCGATCTCGCCGTTCAGACGGCCAGGGCGGCCTTTCCGGCGTGGCGCGCGACATCGCTCTCGAAGCGCTCGGAGATCCTGTTCACGATTCGACAGCTCGTCCACGAGCACCGCCGGGATCTCGCGGCGCTGCTCACGGCGCAGCACGGCAAGGTGACCTCGGATGCGCTGGGTGAGGTGGCCCGCGGGCTGGAGAACATCGAGTTCGCCTGCGGCGTCCCGCAGTTGCTCAAGGGCAGCTTCTCGGAGCAGGCCTCGACCGGCGTCGACGTCTACTCGATCCACCAGCCGCTGGGTGTGGTCGCCGGGATCACACCGTTCAATTTTCCTGCGATGGTGCCGATGTGGATGTTCGCCAACGCGATCGCCTGTGGCAACACCTTCATCCTCAAGCCGTCCGAGAAGGATCCGGGCGCGTCCATGCTGATGGCCGAGCTGCTCAAGCAGGCGGGCCTGCCAGACGGCGTGTTCAACGTGGTCAACGGAGACAAGGTCGCCGTGGACGCCATCCTGGCCCACCCGGACATTGCCGCTGTCTCGTTCGTGGGCTCGACGCCGATCGCCCGCTACATCTACGAGACGGGCACGCGCAACGGCAAGCGGGTGCAGGCGCTCGGCGGCGCCAAGAACCACATGATCGTGCTGCCGGACGCGGATATCGAGATGGCCGCCGATGCGGCGGTGTCGGCGGCGTACGGCTCGGCGGGGGAGCGCTGCATGGCGATCTCGGCGCTGGTCGCGGTCGGCGGCGTGGCGGACCCGCTGGTCGCCGCGATCCGAGCGCGGCTGCCCAAGATCCGGGTGGGCGACGGGTCCGATCCGGCGTCCGAGATGGGGCCGCTGGTCACTCGGGAGCACCGCGACAAGGTGGCCTCGTACCTCGACAGCGGGCGCGAACAGGGGGCCTCGGTGGTGGTCGACGGCCGCGAGGATCCGGCGTACCAGCGCGACGGGTTCTTCCTGGGTGTCTCGCTCATCGATGACGTCACTCCGGAGATGGACTGCTATCGGGACGAGATCTTCGGGCCGGTCCTCAACATCGTCCGGGTGGACACGTATGAGGAGGCGCTCCGTCTCATCAACGACAACCCGTATGGCAACGGCACGGCCATCTTCACCCGGGACGGAGGCGCGGCCCGCCAATTCCAGTTCGACGTGAGTGTCGGGATGGTTGGGGTCAACGTGCCGATCCCGGTACCGGTGGCGTACTACTCGTTCGGTGGCTGGAAGGCGTCGCTGTTCGGCGACCTGCACATGTACGGACCGGACGGCATCCAGTTCTACACCCGGACAAAGGTGGTGACGTCGCGCTGGCCGGACCCGGGCACGTCCACGGTGGATCTGGGCTTTCCGCGCAGCCGGTAGTCCCGAACCGAACCACTGAGCCGGCCGGCGGGCGGGTCTGGCCTAGCCGAGCCGAGCCGAGCCGGCACGCCAAGCCGCCGCGCGGAGCCGCCACCACGAGCCGAGCCAGCAGGCCACGCCGGCCCGCTCGTCAGTTGTTGCGCGCGAACTCGGCGGGGGCGCGTCGGATGAACTGGCCGTGGCCCTTGCGGCCGGTGAACTGGCCGTCGCGGACGATGATCGAACCGCGCGACAGGACGATGTCGGCGCGCCCCTGGACCTCGCGGCCCTCATAGCACGAGTAGTCGACGTTCATGTGGTGACTGGCCGCGCTGATCGTCCGGCGGGCGTTCGGATCGTAGATCACCAGGTCAGCATCGGCGCCGATCGAGACCGAGCCTTTGCGCGGGTACATGCCGAACATCCTGGCCGGTGCCGTGGAGATCACCTCAACCCAGCGCTCACGGGTCATCCGGCCGCCGACCACGCCGCCATCGTGGAGCAGGTCGACTCGATCCTCGACGCCAGGCAGACCATTGGGGACCTTGCGAAAGTCGCCCCGGCCGAGTTCCTTCTGGCCGTGGAAGTCGAACGGGCAATGGTCGGTCGCGACCAGCTGCAGGTCGTCCTTGACCAGTCCGGTCCACAGCTCCGCCTGGTGGTCGGCAGTCCGCAGGGGCGGCGAGCAGACGAACTTCGCGCCCTCAAAGCCGTTGGCCATGTCGTCCAGCGACAGGAACAGGTACTGCGGGCAGGTCTCCGCGTACGCCTTGACGCCGCGATCGCGCGCCTCGCGCACGGCGTTGAGCGCGTCGCGCGCCGAGAGGTGGACGATGTACACGGGCACGCCGGCCGCCTCGGCCAGGCGGATGACTCGGTTGGTCGCCTCCCCCTCGAAGATGGGCAGGCGGGCCACACCGTGGTAGTACGGGTCCGTGTGGCCGGCCGCGATCTCGTCGGCTGCGACGACGTCGATGGCCATCCCGTTCTCGGCATGCATCATGATCAGTCCGCCGTTGCGGCGGGTCTGCTGCATCGCCCGGAAGATCGCCCCATCGTCGCTGTAGAAGACGCCCGGGTAGGCGGTGAACAGCTTGAAATCGGGCACGCCCTCAGCGACCAACTGGTCCATCTCGGCCAGGGTCGCGTCATTCACGTCGGACATGATCATGTGGAACCCGTAGTCGGCCACCGCGTTGCCCTCGGCCCTGGCGTGCCAGGCGTCAAGCCCCTCCCGGAGCGATTTGCCGCGCGATTGGACCGCAAAGTCGACGATCGAGGTCGTCCCGCCGAACGCCGCCGCCCGGGTGCCCGTCTCGAAGGTGTCCTTGGCGGACGTTCCGCCGAAGGGCAGCTCCATGTGCGTATGGACGTCGATGGCGCCAGGGATCACGTACCGGCCCGTCGCGTCGATCGTCTCGTCGGCCGTCACCCCGGCGCCGACCAGGTCTCGGCCGATCTGGACGATGATCTCGCCGTCGATGAGCACGTCGGCGATGGTCGAGCCGTCCGCACTAACGATGGTGCCATTCGTGATGAGTGTGCGCATCGAGATTTCCTCCGCAGGGGCGGCGCCGGTTCATGTCCGTCATTGTGGAGGATGGAGCGGGGTACCGCACGTCACCCCGCTCCCGCGCTGTGCTCAGACGGAGACGGTCAGCTCGTGGATCTCATCGGCGGGGTGACCGGCGCGCGTGTGGATGCGCTGGACCGCCTCCTTGCTCGGGCCTTCGGCCAAGCAGAAGACCTTGCCGCTGACCGGGTCGAGCCAGGCTTGCTGGAAATGGACGCCCTCCTCGGCCTCGATGGCCAGATCCGCGTCGTGCGCGGCCTGGAGCTGCTCCGCCGTCACCCCTACGAACCCGTTGTGCACGTCCATGAACTGCATCGTTCGTCCTCCTGCTCCTGCGGTCGGCAATGAGCCCGACTCTGGCGATGAACCCTACGGATCGACCGTTTGGTCCAGCGTTTGCGAGCTGGCTGCGTCCAAAACCCGCCTGGCCAAGTCCGCCATGGGACCCCGCGTGACGATCCGAATGGCCTCAGCCAGGTGCGCTCGGCTCGCGCCACCCTCCAGGCCGACCAGATCGGTCAGGAGCGCCGCCGTCGCCCAAGTGTATGTGTCCGGCTGTTCGCGCGCGCAGCGCAGGCCCTGTGCCAGCAGCCCGCGGGCGCGATCCGGATCGCCGTCCTGTTGCGCGACGAGCGCCATGCCACGCAGGGCGACGGCCTGCCAGCACGGATCGCCGATTTCACGGGCCAGGAGATAGGCCTGGCCGAAGGTGGCCGAGGCCAACCGGATGTCGGCCCCGAGCAGCTGTGCTTCGCCCAGAATGGCCATCGGCCAAGGCACCAAGGATAGCCAACCAGAGGCGCGCGCCGCCGCGATCGACGCGGTCGCCGTCAGCAGCGCCTGCTCTACTCGGCCTGTGCGGAGTTCGACCCGTGCGATGAATGACAGTGCATACGCACGCCAGCGCTCGTCGCCGACCTCGATCAATCGGTCGACGGCCAGTCGCAGGGTGGGCTCCGCCGACGCATAGTCCGCGCGGTCCGAGCGGCAGGCGCCCAGGATCGTGAGAGCCCTTCCCAGTGCGACCTGGTTACCGTCCAGCGTCGCGATCCGGATGGCTCGTTCCAGGGCGGCCTCAGCGGCGCCATAGTCCGCCTCCAGGAAGTGCAGGTAGCCGATCTCGCGCTCGGCATCGGCGGCCATCCCGCGATCACCCAGTGCCGTGGCCAGCTGCAGCGCGCGCCGAACCAGGCCGTGGGCCTCCCGGTCCCGACCGCGAACGGAGTGGATAAGGGTTGTGGCCAGATCGAGCGTGGCCCGGCCCTCGAGGGCGCCGTCCCGCCCCGCCGCCGCCGCCGCGACAGCCCGCCGCCCCAGCTCGACCGCGGAGTCGTAGTCGCCGCTCTCGAGTCGCATCCGGGCCAGCTCGAGGAGCGTCGCCGCCTCGAGGCCACCGGTCAGCGACGGATCGGCCGTCGACAAGCTGACGTCGTCTCGATCGATCGTCGAAGGCCGCTCCAGTGGCCGTGCGATGGACAGTGGCGCGTCTTCGTCCAGTTCGGCCCGGTACAGGCGTGTTGTGCGCTCGACGTGGTCCCGGGCGGCGCGCCGGTCACCGCGCCGGACATGGCAGTAGACGATCAGCTCGTGGACGGCGTCGTCGAACGGGTCGAGCTGCGCGGCGCGCTCTGCCAGGGAGATGGCCCGCTCGGGATCTGCGTCGGACAGCACCGTGGCGGCCCAGCGCAGCCCTTCGGCACTGGCCGAACGGACGCGGGCGCGCTGCAGCGCCAGCCACTGCTCCAGATTCGGCGCGCCATCGAAGGCGAACCCTTCGAGTAGGTCGCCGCCCACGATGCGGTCAGCATCGGAAGCCTCCAACCTGCCCGCCAGGACAACATCGGCGTCCACGGCGAGCGCCGCGCGGTTGGCGATGCGCAGTCGACCGTCGACCTCATCGACCCGCGCTGGTGCGATGGCTCGGCGGACCTGGAGCAGCGCCCAGCGGACGGCGCCGAGTGGATTGTCCGCGGCGGGCCAGATGCGCTCCGCCAGCTCGCGTCTGGTCGAGCCGGCCGACTCCAGGAGGAGGATCGTCAGGAGCGCCCAGGGTTTGTGCCCCGGCAGGCGGCGCCGTCCGCCGTCCGCTTCGACCCGTGGCGGCCCAAGAAGCACGATCCGGACCGCCGCCTCCGGATCAGCGGCGGCCGGGCTGTCGTTCGTGATCGGCGCGTCCAGTCGCCTAGGCCCGGGCGGCCGCGACATCCCGCATCACCGGGATGATTTCCCGCCCGTACGCTTCGAGGACCGCTTCCTCATCCCCGTTCATCAGGTAGATGTTGAACTGGTCGACCCCGGCGTCCGCCAGTTCGTGCAGCTTGGCCAGGTGGTCAGCCACGCTACCGAGGACACAGAAGCGATCCGTCACGTCGTCGCCCACGAAACCGGCGTTGGACGAGCCGACTTCGGCGTGATGGAGGTAGTCGTAGCCGGCCCGGTCGCGGACGTAGCCCGTGAGCGATTCGGGCAGCCGTTCGCGCGGGTATTTGTTGACCAGGTCGACGACATGGTTGCTGACGAGCGCCGGGAACCAGCGCGTCCGCTCGCGGCACAGTTCGAGATCGCCGAAGTGGGCCGGTGCGGCCGACTGCACCTGGACCGAGCCCGCCGGGCGGCCGGCCGCTGCCTCCGCCGCACGGATCTGGCCGACGAACCAGCGGATGAGGTCCGGGTCGGCCAGCTGCAGGATGACGCCATCGGCCACCCGTCCGGTCATGGCCAGCGCCATCGGGCCGTAGCCCGCGACCCACACGGGCAGCTTCCACGATCCCGTCCAGGGCAGGTTGAGCTCCGTCCCTTCGTAGGTCACGGTGCGGCCCTCGACGAGGTCGCGGATGACGCCGATCGCCTCCTCGAGGGTGGCCATCGTGGTCGGTGGCTTGCCCAGGACTCGTCGCGCCGAGTCCCCTCGACCGATGCCCAGGTCCATCCGGCCGCCACTCAGCTCATCGAGGACGGCCAGAGCCGAGGCCGTCACCGACGGTTCGCGGGTCGCCGGGTTCGTCACGCAGGTGCCCAGGCGCAACTGCTCGGTGGCGCCCGCCATGAGGGTCAGCAACGGGTACGGGTCCCGCCACAAGACGTGCGAGTCGAACAGCCAGCCGTACGCGAATCCGGCGGCCTCGGCCTGCCGGGTGAGCGTCAGCGTGCGCTCGATCGAGTGGCTCGGCTTGAGTGTGAATCCAAACTGCATCGAGGCGAGGTCCTCCGCTTGGCGGGCCGCCTACGGTCGGACCAGGTCCGCGTAGGCGTCCGGTCGTCGATCGCGATAGAACTGCCAGGTCTGGCGCACCTCGGTGACCATATCGAGGTCCATCTCCCGGATCATGAGCTCCTCGTCATGGGCGCTGCCGACCTCACCGATGAACTGGCCGCGTGGGTTGACGAAGTAGCTCTGCCCGTAGAAGTCGTCGTCGCCGTAGTCCGCCTCGATGCCAACTCGGTTGATCGTCCCCACGAAGTAGCCGTTGGCGACCGCGTGGCTGACCTGCTCGATGCGCCACAGATACTCGGACAGGCCACGGCTGGTGGCACTCGGGATGAATACCATCTCCGCGCCGTTCAGACCCAGCGCCCGGGCACCCTCCGGGAAGTGGCGGTCATAGCAGATGTACACGCCGACCTTGCCCACGGCGGTCTCGAAGACCGGATAGCCCAGGTTGCCGGGCCGAAAGTAGAACTTCTCGTAGAAGCCCTTGACCTGCGGGATGTGGGTCTTGCGGTACTTGCCCAGGTAGCGGCCGTCCGCGTCGATGACCGCGGCGGTGTTGTAGTACATCCCGCTGGCGGTGCCGTCCTCTTCATACATCGGGACGACCAGGACCATCCCCGTCTGCTTGGCCAGGTCCTGCATCCGCCGGGTGGTCGGGCCGTCCGGGATGAGCTCGGTGTAGCTGTAGTACTGGGGGTCCTGGACCTGGCAGAAGTAGGGTCCGTAGAACAGTTCCTGGAAGAGCATGATCTGGGCGCCCTGCCGAGCCGCTTCGTAGGCATGCGCCTCGTGCTTCTGGATCATCGATTCCTTGTCCCCGGTCCAGGTTGCCTGGACCAGGGCTCCTCGGACGATTCGCGGCATCTCGACCCTCACGTCAAGCGGGTGTGGTGGCAGGAAGAAGTGGTGAGGGTACACCCTTGGCCGGGTGGAGCGCGGCGGCTCAGTGGCAGGAGCCCCAGCCGTTGTCGGCTCCGGACGAACCGGCCACCGGAATGAACGACCATTCGTAGCCGGCTGGCCGGAGGATCAGCTTGAGGACGCCCAGGACGCCGGCCCGGCGAACCTGGCTATTCGGCTGGACGGTGGCAAACGAGCGCAGCTCGGCGCCGCCGGTGCCGACCACGAATTCGCGCATGCCATGGGCCAAGTCCAGGCCGCCGGTCGCATTCTGTGGCGCGAACCGCTCGTAGTCATGATCGTGACCATTGATCACGATCTCGGCGCCAGCCGTCTGCAGGTCCGCCCAGATCGTCTGCATGTTGGTGGCGTTGCCGTGGATGCCGGAGCTGAAGCGGGGATGGTGCCAATATGCCAGGACGCACTGGCGTGGGTTGGCCGCGAGGTCTCGACGCAGCCATGCCTCCATCGGCGAGCCGCTGCCGCAGCCGCCCTGCTGATCGCAGTCGCTGTCCAGCGCGTAGATCCGCCAACTGCCCAGGTTGTAGGCGTACCAGCTGGCGCTGGACGAACCGACACGTGGCCCGAACGCGCTGAAGTAGCCGGCTGCTCCTGGCGTGACCCAATCGTGGTTGCCGGGCGCCGGTCGGGTGCGCGCCTTGAACGCGCCCCAGGTCGGGTCGTAGCAGTTGGCGAAGTCGGCCGCTGAGCCCACCGGGTAGGCGTTGTCGCCCGCCGTGAAGACCGTGCCGGGGATCGTCTTGATGAGCGCCGCTGTGAAGCTGGCACCGGTCGTCCCGCAGGCGGCAATGTCGCCGGCCCCGACGAGGACCGGGTCTGCGGCCGCGTCGGTTTCGATCAGGAACGCGTCGATATCGACCCTTGGGTGGCCCGTCGTGGCCAGCGGTCGGACTTCCAGCCGATGGCTGCCGATGGTCGGCCAGCCGGCGCGATACACGACTCGTCGACCGACGTTGGTCGGGCGGAACAAGTCGATGGTGGCCACGAGCTTGCCGTCGAGCAGCACCTGCGCGGAGCCGCGGGTCGGGCCGAGCGCAGACACCCAGGCGACGTCCGAGCCGCTGAAACGGAACGCAGCGTTCGCCCGGGCCGAATAGGCGGTCCGGATCCCCCCGCCGTAGTAGCCGGTGCCCACCCCCCGGACCCAGGGTCCGCTGTAGGTGATGGCACCGCCTGTTTCCTGGACCGCGAGTTGCCGGACGAGGTTGCCGGCCACCTTCGCCCCGACATTGCCGGCGGCGTCCGTGGCGTCCACGGCGAATCGATAGGCCGGTCCGGGGGCGAGCTGCAGGGTGGTCGAGCGGACCAGCGGGGCGGACAACGGCACTGCCACGTAGGGACCGTCGTCCGTGCTCAACCACAGCCCGTACGCTGCCACCCCACTGCCGATATCCGTCGCGGCGGGCCAGTCCACCCGGACCCAGATGCGCTGCTGGCCGGCCTGCGCGTTCGGCAGGAACGACAGGTATGGGGCACCCGCGACCGGCGGGATCGTGTCGGCCACGACCTCCGCGGACAGCTGGCCGACCTGGCCCTGAGCGCTCGCCTGGATGGTGATCGGGCCAGGGGCGCTGGCCTGGAAGTGTCCGCTGGCGTCGATCGTGCCGGCGCTGGCCGACCAGCCGACGCTGCCTGGATCGACCACCACCCCGTTCATCGCCGCGTCCCAGCCGACAGCCGTGAATGCCGTGGAGGTTCCCAGGACGAGCCGGCTCGGTGCCGGTCGAATGCCGATCCCGGCCAGTGGTCCGGTGGCCGCCGTGCTGACTAGCGCCAGCGCGTTCGAAACGTAGCGCTCCTGGCCGTCCGACGGGCGGTTGACCAGCGAGGCGAGTTCGTCGCCGGGCCGTCGTGCGACCATCGTCGTGGAGCCGCCACCGTCAAGGTTGATGGCGGTCACCGCCCCCCGGCCGAGGAACAGCTGGGCGAATTCGTCGAGGCGGACGCCGCCACTGTAGCCACCGGGACCGCGATCGACGGTGGCCAGCAGCAGGCGCCCATCGGCGGTCAGCCCGACGCCCGTTCGAGCGTGATGCTGGGTCGCCGCGTACCACGGCGGTGACACGTTGACCTGGCCAGCCTGGACCAGCCACTGGCCCCCGCTGATCGCCTCCGTCACGCTCTCCCAGCCGGGCGTGATCGCCGTGGTCAGGGTCACGCTCTGGCCCGGGATCAGGGCGCTCAGTGCGGTTGCGCCGGCACCGGCTCCGGACAGCACGACCGTGCCCGGGGCGAGCGCTGCGTTGCCGGTCCCGACCGTGATCGATTGGACCGTGGCCGGGTAGGAGCCGTTCGGCCCGATCGGCCCGGCGACGCCCGTCAGGACCACCTCCGTCCCGCCATCCGTCGTCGCCGTGGCAACGCCGAACCGGGGGGTGTACAGGACAAGGTCAGCGCCGCCGCGGGCCTGGTTCATGCGCGTGATCGAGAGGAGCACGCCGGCGCCGGTGTCGAGCGTGAGCCGCTCGGTCACCGTTCCGATCTGGGCCACGCCCCCGGCGCTGACCCCGATCGCGGGGCGACCACCGCGCGGCGCCACGAGCAGCTCGCCAAGGTGCACCTGCAGGCCGTTCGGGGCGGCCAGGGCACCAGCGCTCTGGCCGCTCCAGAAATCGCCGTTGACCGCGGCGACCACCCGGTGGCCCTCGGTCGTGGCGTTGGTGGCCATGGCCGAGGTTGGCTCGAGGCCCGTCGCCGTCCCGTTCGAGAGGAGCGTCTCCAGATGGATGGTCGGGTCGGCCAGGTTGGCCTCAACTAGGTTGACCACCTGGATGCCGGCCGAATCGGTGCTGAGTTGGCCCCAACTGTGGACGGTGCCCGGCCCGATCGGTTCCGTGCCGGCGGCGGCGAACGGGACGCTGATGGTGGCACGGGCGATCGAGACGGGGCCGAGGAGGCCGGCCGCGAACAGGCTCGCGATGAGGGCGGCGGCGACCCTCCGGGGCTGATGAGCGCGCATGGGTTCCTCGCCAGTGCAGCCGATCCGAGGTACGGACATGGTAGCCCACGTTGGGGGGCGCGCGGCGCCACGACCCCGGGGACCGCACGGACCCGCCCCGACTCGCACCGACCAGACGTCGGGCGCATCCCGATTGTGATCTAATGACCACTCCGATGCAGGGTGGGATGTCGCGGTCGGCAGTCGACTGAGGCGCTCCTCGTCATCGACCCCCCGCCGTGGGCGCCAGCCGCACTGGCCGAAGACCGCGGGGGCCGAATACGGACGGAGGCCGAAGACCGAGGGCCCCGCCCGCCTGGACCGACGGACTCGAGGTGCTTCGATGGCGACCACCACCCTGCCTGAACGACTGACCGGCGAGCAGATCGTCGCGCTATCGCGCGAACATACCTTCTTCTCGTGGTCCGTCCAGGGGGCCATCGACCCGATCGCCATCGACCGGGCCGAGGGGATCTACCTGTATACGCCCGACGGTCGCCGGATCATCGATTTCAACAGCCAGCTCATGTCGGTCAACATCGGCCATGGGGACCGGCGGGTCATCGACGCCATCACCGAGCAGGCGACGAAGCTGCAGTTCGTCCAGCCGGCCTTCGCCACGGAACCCAGGGCCCGGCTCGGGGCGAAGCTGGCCGAGATCCTGCCGGGCGACCTGGACAAGGTCTTCTTCACGCTCGGCGGCGCGGAGGCGATCGAGAACGCGATCAAGCTGGCCCGCCACTACACGGGCCGGACCAAGATCCTGGCGCGCTACCGCTCGTACCACGGGGCCACGCTGGGCGCCATGACCCTGACCGGCGATCCTCGCCGCTGGGCGAACGAGCCCGGCATCTGGGGCGTCGTGCGCTATCCGGACACCCACCGCTGGGGCGAGAAGGAGCCCCGCCCGGTGGCCGAATCGCTGCAGGGCCTCGAGGACGTCATCCGCTACGAGGGCGCCCATACGATCGCCGCCGTCTTCCTCGAGACGATCGTGGGCACGAACGGGATCCTCATCCCGCCCGATGGCTACCTCCAGGGCGTCCGCGAGATCTGCGATCGCCACCAGATCCTGATGGTCGCCGACGAGGTCATGGCCGGCTTCGGGCGGACCGGCAAGTGGTTCGCGGTGGACCATGCCGGCGTGGTCCCGGACCTGATGACGATGGCCAAGGGCCTGACCAGCTCGTACCTGCCGCTGGGCGCCGTGGCGATGCGTCGGGCGATCGCCGAGAAGTTCGACACGACGATGTTCTACGGCGGACTGACCTACAGCAGCCACCCGATCAGCCTGGCTGCCTCGCTCGCCACGATCCGGGTCTACGAGGAGGACGGCCTGATCGACAACGCCGCTCGCCTCGGGCCGGTCATGCGCGCCCACCACGAGCGGCTGTATGCCCGCCACCCCTCGGTCGGGGCGTATCGCAACCTGGGCCTGTTCGGGATCATCGACCTCGTCCGCACTCGCGAGCCGTACGACCCGCTCACGCCGTTCAACGGCACGAGCGATGAGATGAAGGCCATCGGGAAGTACCTGCGCGACCACGGCCTGTACACCCTGATCGCCAACAACTCGATCCACACCAATCCGCCGCTGTGCATCACCGAGCAGCAACTCGACGAGGGCTTCGCCATCATCGACGCCGCCCTCGAGCTGGCGGACGAGGCGGTTCGCCGCTAGATGGCAGGCCCACGGGCCGGGTTCGGCAAGTCCGGCAGCCAGGCCGGGCTCGTCCGCCAGGGGCTCACCGTCGTGGGCTTCTTCGTCCTCATCCTTGGCTTGTGGGAGGGGGTCAAGTTCGTCGGTGGGGATCCCTGGCGCAGCGGCGAGCAGGTTCTCTGGAACCCGCCGCTGCGCATCTTTTTCGCGAGCGACCTCAACCTGCCGCACGTCTGGACGATCGTCTCGGTGTTCGGCGCGCCCGCCCAGCGCGAGTCGCCGATCAGCCTGGGGCAGTTCCTCGTCGGCGCGGCGCTCTACACCTGGCGGGAGGCGGCTATCGGGTTCGCCCTGGGTGCCGCGCTGGGCCTGGGTCTGGCCAGCCTGTTCGTCCACTTCCGGCTGCTCGAGCGGGCGTTCGTGCCCTACGTCATCGCCAGCCAGACGATCCCGATCGTGGCGCTCGCCCCGATGATCGCCTTCGCCTTCGGCCAGTCGGTCGTTTCGGTCGTCATCATCGCCACCTACCTGACCTTCTTTCCAGTGACCATCGCCGGGATCCGGGGCCTGCGGTCGCCCGACCCGCGGGCGCTCGAGCTTATGCGCTCGTACGCGGGCTCGCGCTGGGCGACCTACCGCAAGCTGCGCCTGCCGGCCTCGCTGCCGTACCTCTTCACCGCGCTCAAGATCTCGGCCACGGCGAGCATCGTCGGGGCGATCATCGGGGAAGGACCGGGCGGCATCCCGGACGGGCTGGGACGCGCGATCATCAACTTCAACCAGGCCTACATCACATTTCCCGCCAAACTCTGGGCGACAATCTTCGTGTCCGCCCTGGTCGGGATCGCCTTCTTCCTGCTGATCCGTCTGGTCGAGACGCTCGTCCTGCGCGGTCGCCAAGCCCCGGCTGTCTGAGAGGTCCGAGCCAGTCATGACCGAGTCCGCACCCGCCGTCGTCACGATCGCCGGCGTCGACAAGACGTTCGAGGTCGCCGGCCAGGCTGGCACCCAGGCGCTGCAGGGGATCGACCTGGAGATCCGCCGAGGCGAATTCGTGTCGCTCATCGGCCCATCGGGTTGTGGCAAGTCAACCCTGCTGCGGCTCATCGGCGACCTCACCACGCCATCGGCCGGGACGGTCACGGTCAATGGCAAGACGGCCCACCGGGCGCGCCTCGATCGGGACTACGGGATGGTCTTCCAGGCGCCGGTCCTGTTCGACTGGCGGACGGTCGAAGAAAACGTCGCGCTGCCGCTCGAGATCCTCGGTCGGCCGAAGTCGGAACGCATTGCCCGGGCCCGCGAGATGCTCGAGCTGGTCGAGCTGCAGGGGTTCCTGCGCCACCACCCGTACCAGCTCTCAGGTGGCATGCAGCAGCGGGTGGCGATCGCCCGGGCGCTCGCCTTCGAGCCGTCGATCCAGCTCATGGACGAAACGTTCGGCGCCCTCGACGAGATGACCCGTGAACGGATGAACTCGGAGGTGCTCCGGATCTGGGAGCGGACCGGCACCACGATCGTGTTCGTCACCCACTCCATCCCCGAAGCGGTGTTCCTGTCGTCACGGGTGGTTGTCATGAGCGCCCGACCGGGCCGGATCAGCCAGGTGATCGAGGCTGACCTGCCTCGACCACGTGGCTTCGAGACGCGCGAGCAACCGCGCTATTTCGGGCTGGTGACCCAGGTGCGCGAAGCCCTGCACGGACCACAGGCGCAGGTCGCGACGGTCGGTGGCCCGGGCTCGCCGGCGCGGACCGCAGCGGAAGGTGCAGTGGGTTGATGGCCGACCCGCGGGCTGCCGACCGGCCGGCGCCTGGCTCGTCGGTGCCTGGTCCGCGGTCGCCCGCGCGCCGCTCCGCCGCCTCGCGCGCCTGGGACACCCTGCGCTACTACGCCCCGGCCATCGTCGTGTTCGTGGCCGGGCTCGTCCTGTGGGAGTTTGCGGTCAGCGCGCTCGGGCTGCAGAAGTTCATCCTGCCCAAGCCGTCGGCGATCGCCGCGGCGCTCATCGAGCGTGCCGGGACGCTCGTGCCGTCGGCGCGCACGACGTTCGTCGAGGCCGTCGGCGGGCTGGCGATCGGGACCTTGGCGGGGACGCTCGTGGCCTTCGTGACCTCGCGTTTCGCGACGGCCAGAGACGCCCTGCTGCCCTGGGCGGTGGCGGCCAACGCCGTCCCGATCATCGCCTTTGCGCCGATCATGAACAACTGGTTCGGCGTGCTCAGCCCGCTGTCCAAGATGATGATCGTGGCAATCCTGGTGTTCTTCCCGGTCATGATCAACGTGACCCGCGGGTTGTCCCAGGTGGACGCCTCGGCGGTCGAGCTCATGCGCTCCTACGCGGCCAGCGAGTGGACGATCCTGCGCAAGGTCCGGATCCCCAATGCGCTGCCGTTCTTCTTCACCGCGCTCAAGATCGCTACGACGCTGAGCCTCATTGGGGCGATCGTAGGCGAGTACTTCGGTGGCGTGGACCTGGTCCTGGGCCGCCAGATCGTCCAGAGTGCGAGCGCGCTGCGGTTCGACGTGACCTGGGCCGCGATTGTCCTGGGCGCCGCGATGGGGATCGTCTTCTACCTGGTCGTGGCCGGCCTCGAGCGCCTGCTCATCCCGTGGCACGGCTCAGTCCGCGAGGGAGGCTGACAGGGCGGCCGACGGGCGGCTCGGCCGGTTCGTTCTGGTGGGGGTCGTCACGAGGCTCGCCGTCGAGTAGCATCGGGTGCTCCGATGCAGTCAAACAAGGTCGGTCCCGTCCAGGGGCCCAGAAGGTAGGAGGAGTCGATGCAGTCCATTCGGAAACTGAGCGCCCTGAGTGCGGGCGCCCTGTTCCTTGCCGCGGCGTGTTCGCCGGGAGCCGCCAGTACGGCGCCATCGGCGGCACCGGCCAGCCAGGCGACCACCTCACAGGCACCGGCCAGCGCGGCACCGGCCATGGTCAAGATCCGCGTCCAGCTCCAATGGGTCCCGCAGGCGCAGTTCGCCGGCGAGCTCGCTGCGGCTGCGCTGGGCTACTACAAGGACGCCGGGCTCGACGTCACCATCCTGCCGGGCGGTCCCGATGTCGTACCGCAGCAGGTCGGCTCGGCGCCCGACGGCCCTGAGTTCACGCTCGCCTGGGTGCCCAAGGTGCTGCAGGCCCGCGAGGCCGGCTCGGACCTCGTGGACATCGCCCAGATCTACCAGCGTTCGGGCACGCGCTCAGTATCCTGGAAAGACAACGGCATCACCAGCCCCGCCAACTTCAAGGGCAAGAAGGTGGGCGTCTGGGACTTCGGCAACGAGTTCGAGGTGACCGCTGGGGCCAACAAGGCTGGGCTCGAGGCGGGCAAGGGCTACGAGAAGGTCATCCAGCCCTTTGACATGTCGCTCCTGCTCAACAAGCAGATCGATGTGGCTGAGGCGATGATCTACAACGAGTACGCACAGGTGCTCGAGGCGACCAACCCGGCCACCGGCAAGCTGTACCAGCCCGAGGATCTCAACGTCATCGACTACAACCAGGTCGGGACGGCGATGCTTCAGGACGCGATCTTCGCCCGAGCCAGCTGGCTGGCCAAGCCGGGCAACGAGGACATCGCGGTCCGCTTCCTGGCGGCCACCTTCAAGGGCTGGATCCACTGCCGCGACAATGCCGCCGACTGCGTCGACATTGTGCTCAAGTCCGGCAGCACGCTGGGCAAGGGCCATCAGGCCTGGCAGATGAACGAGGTCAACCCGCTCATCTGGCCGGCGCCGGACGGGATCGGCATCCTGCCGGCCGGCTTCTACACGCAGACCGTGGCCATCGCCAAGGCCGGCAAGGTCATCACCAAGGACCCGGATCCGGCCGCCGTCCGGACGGATCTCGCACAGAAGGCGCTGGCTACCCTGAGCGACATGGACGTCAAGGGCGCTGGCTTCACCAAGGGCTCCGTCACGGTCACGGCCGGCGGGAACTGATCCGGCGCTCGGGACCTCCCATCGACTCCGCCGCGGGCGCTCGGGGCGCTCAGGGCGGGACCTGGTCAGGTCCTGAGCTTCGATCTCGCGCAGACGGCCGGCCCGACGAGGGCCGGCCGTCTGCGATTTCAGGGACAACGAACCGCTTGACGACCGTCAGCGACCCGTGCCGAACTGGCGGTCGCCGGCGTCGCCCAGGCCGGGCATGATGTAGCCCTTGTCGTTGAGACCTCGATCCAGCGCGGCGCAGTAGAGGTCCACGTCGGGATGCGCCGCCGTGACCGCGGCAACGCCTTCCGGCGCGGCGATGAGGTTGATCAGCTTGATACGCGTGGCGCCCCAACGCTTGAGCACCTCGATTGCGGCCGTGGCCGAGCCGCCGGTGGCGAGCATCGGGTCGAGGATGAGGCACAGGTCCACGGTCGCCGAATCGGGCAGCTTGTTGTAGTACTCGACCGGTCGGAGGGTCTTCTCGTCGCGGAACAAGCCCAGATGCCAGACCTGTGCCGTGGGCATCAGCTCGAGCATGGCGTCGACCATCCCGAGACCAGCTCGAAGGATCGGCACGAGGCCGATGCGGTCAGCCAGCTGGAACGCCTCCATCGGCTCGAGCGGCGTCTCGATCGTGATCGGCCGCAGCCGGGCATCGGCGAGCGCCTCGTGGCCCAGCAGCCAGGACAGTTCGCGGACCACCTCGCGAAACTTCTTGGGCTCCGTCTCCGTGCTGCGCAGGATGGCTAGCTTGTGCAGGACGGCCGGGTGGGTCGAGACGTGCAGGGTCGGCCCGAGGGCAGCTGAGCCAGGAACGGATGTCGTGCTGGGACGCGGCGCAGCAGGCGGGTCCAGGGGCGAGTCCAGGGGCGAGTCGGGCACGGGGTCCTCCGGGGATGGCATCGCGCGGATCTCGGAAATCCTAGCACCGGGTTGGGGCGTCGGGCCGTCAGTGTCGGCCAGCCGACATTGACGGGTTCAAGGGGTCAGCGTAGCGTGCCGCCAGACGGTCGGTGGCCCATCGGATGGCCCTCGGTGTGCCCCCTGCAGGTCATTCGACGGCGTCCTCCCGACCGTCTTGCCCCCCTGCGCGGCGTCACCGCGGTCCCGGCGAGCGCGTCGCGGTATGCTCGGGTCCGCTCACCCGTCGCAGACCCGCAGCCGACCCGGAGGCCCACCCGACGTGACCGTGCCCCGTCCCGCCGCGCGCCGGCAGCTCGCGCCGCCGGTCCTCGTGCGACAGATCCGAAACGGCATCGTCGAGAGCGTGCACCGGGGCGATGTCGTCGAGGTCGACGCGGCCGGTCGGATCGTTCGGCTGCTCGGCGACGCCGACCGGATCGTCACCCTGCGCTCCTGTGTGAAGCCGTTCGGACTGCTCGCGCTCATCGAGGCCGGTGGCGTCGAAGCCTTCGAGCTGACCACGGCCGAGATCGCGATCATGGCCAGCTCTCACTCTGGCGAAGACGTCCACGTCCGCACGGTCCAGGGCATGTTCCGACGGGCGGGGCTGAGCCAGCAGCAGCTCGCCTGCGGCGCCGAGGGGATGCCGCTGGACGCGCTCACGGCGGCCCGACTCGCGCGTGATGGCGAGAAGGCCGGCCCGGTCCGCCACATGTGCTCCGGTCAGCACGCGTCGATGCTCCTGCTTGCCCGCCTGCGCGACTGGCCGCTCGATGACTACTGGCACGCGGAGCATCCGGCGCAAGCCGCGTATCGCACGGCCGTCGCCCGGGCCTTCGGAACCAGGCCGGATCGGTTGACCAGCGCGATCGACGGCTGCGGCATCCCGACCTACGCCTTCCCGCTGCGCGAAGTCGCCCGGGCGTACGCGCTGCTGGCCGGTCCAGATTCGATCCCGGCTGGTGACCCACGGCGGAGCCTTGCACCGGCGCTCACCCTCATCCGCGATGCGATGCTGGCCCATCCGGAGATGATCGGAGGCAACCGGGAGCGCCTCGATACCTCGCTCATGAAGGCCGTTCCCGGCCGGCTCATCAGCAAGGGCGGCATGGAAGCGTTGCGCGGCCTGGCGATCCTGGCGGGGCCGCGGGCAAGCCTTCGATCGGAAGCTTCTGGCGGGATGGGGTCGTCCAGCGCGAGTCGGTCCCCCGCCGCGGCCGGACCGACGGGCCTGGCGCTCAAGATCGAGGACGGGGACGGCTACAACCGAGCCACCTGGGCGGCCACGGTCGAGGCGCTCCGGCAGACTGGCGTGCTGGATGGCGGACCGCTGCGCGAGCTGGCCCGCTACCATCGGCCGCTGTCGCTCGATCCGCACGGTGGGGTGGCCGCCGAGGCGGTCGCCCAGTTCGAGCTCGCCCCGGTTGGCGAGCTGATCGGCTGAGCCAGCAATGACCGTCACCGACCCGTACGGCACGCTGGGCCTGACCAGCGGCGCCAGCGCCACCGAGATCAAGCGCGCCTACCGACGATTGGCCAAGCAGTACCACCCGGATTCCGCCGGGGAGCGCGCCCTGCCAAGGTTTCTGGCGATCCAGGCCGCGTACGAGCTGCTGGTCGTCGACGGAGCGGTCCGACCGTGGTCCGTCCGAGCCGGGCCGGCGAGCCGGCCCGCCACGCCGCCGGCTTCCACCGAGGGAGGCGACCCGCGCACCCGAGCGTCCCGCGAGACGTACCGCGCTCGAGCTCGGGGTCGGACCGGAGGGGGCGCGGCCGGGTCGGCCGAGCCAGCCGCCGGGCGTGCGTCGGATGCGGACGGCGGCACCGACAGCGGTACTGACAGCGGCGGCACCCGTCAGCGTCGCGGCACCGGCACCGGCACCGGCACCGGCACCGGCAGTACCGGCGGCGCGTCACGGGCGGGTCCACGTGAACGCCGGCGCTCCAAGGCGACGATCGGCTCGACCAGTTACGACGGAGCGGACCGGGAACCGTTCGATCCGGCCTGGGAGGGTGCCAGCTGGTACGGCGCCGGCAGCGGGACATACTGGACGATCAACCCAAAGGAATACGCGGACCCTCGCAAGCATGGACCGGAGTACCTGGCGCGCTCCAGGCGGGCGATGCCGGACGCCGACGTTGCGCCGGGGGCCCGCCAGGCCGGTGACACCACAGGGGCCGACCAGCGACCGACCGATCCGGCAGGTCCATCGACCGGACCGGGACGTCGCCCGGCCGATCCCCGACCGGACCCCAGGCCCGAGCCCCGGCCGGACCCTCGCCCGCAGCCTCGGCCGGAGGCTGCCGCCGGTCCATCGACCGCCCCCGAAAGTCCCCGGCCCGAGCCCCGGCCTGAACCCCGGCCTGAACCCCGGCCTGAAGCTGTCGCCGGTCCGTCGACCGCGTCGAGCACTGCGTCCAGCGGCGGGTCCAACACTGCGGCCGCGCCCTCCGGAACCGCTGGGGCGACACCAGCCGGCGAGTCGAACCAGCCAGGTGCGGCGGGCCGCCGCTCGGCACACGTCCGGGTCTGGGCGGCGCTCGACCGACTGCGAGTTGGCCCGCTGCGCCGCTCGACTGACTCACGACGCGGACGGCCGCGCATAGGATGAGCCCCGTGACCCGCCGCGCCGACCGCCAGTCCGCTCTGTCCAGTGCCGCCCAAGAGTACCTGCTCGCGCTGCGGGTCATGGCAGTCGATGGCTGCCGGGTGACGGCCGCGCAGGTTGGCCGTCATCTTGGGGTGAGCACGCAGGCCGCCAGCGAGATGTTCCGTCGACTCGGCACGGATGGGCTCGTCTCCCAGGCCGGCGGCCGTGAGCTGATCCTGACCGATGCGGGTCGGGCCGCCGCCGATGGCATCTTCCGTCGCCATGCCCTGCTCGAGTGGTTGCTCACGGCGGTTGTCGGCCTCGGTTGGGCCGAGTCGGACGAGGAAGCGGCCCGACTCCAGGGTGCGATCAGCCCACGAGTGGAGGCTCGCCTGGATGAGATGCTGGGCCACCCACAGACGTGCCCGCATGGCAATCCGATCGACGCGGCCACGGCCCGCGGCCGTCCCAGCGGAATTCGGCTCAGCGCCTGCGAGGCAGGTGACCGAGTGACCATCTACCGAATCACCGAGGAAGCCGAGGAGGACCCGGGCCTGCTCTCCTACCTCGAGGCGCGAGCGCTGCTGCCCGGCGTCCACGTGACGATCCTGGCCCGGTCCGAGTCGCTCGACTCACTGACGCTCGAAGGGCCGCGCGGCCGAGCCACTCTCGGGCTCCGGCCAGCTGCGCTCATCCACGTCCTGCCGGGTGAAGCGGACCCGGCGCTGTTCCACCAGGTCCCTGGACCAGTCGTCGACGGCGCCTGACCGGACCGGCCCGAGCGCGGGCGGGGACAGCGCGAGTGCGTCCCGGCTGGCGTCGGGGAACGCGTCCTCGTTCGGACCCGTAGAATCGGCCGATGACGGACGCATTGCCAACCAGCGGCCCGGACATCCGGGTCCGGATCGCTCCCAGCCCCACCGGCCCGCTGCACATCGGCACGGCGCGCACGGCCCTGTTCAACTTCCTCTTCGCCCGACGCATGGGCGGGACGTTCATCCTGCGGCTCGAGGACACGGACGTCGCACGGTCCACGCTGGCCTACGAGCGGGATATCCTCGACGGTCTGCACTGGCTGGGCCTGACCTGGGACGAGGGTCCGGGTGTGGCCGGGGCGGAGGGTCGGGGCGCGCACGGCCCGTATCGTCAGATGGAGCGGCTGCCACGCTATGCGGCGGAGGCCGAACGCCTGTTGTCGGCCGACCAGGCCTATCCCTGTTACTGCAGCCCAGAAGAGCTGGACGCGGAGCGTCGGCGACTCGAAGCGGCCAAGCTGCCGCCCCGCTACAGCGGCCGCTGCGCCCGGCTGAGCGCCACGGAACGAGCCGGACTGGTGGCCGAGGGTCGCGCCGCAGCGCTCCGTTTCCGGGTGGGGGAGGGCGTCGTCGGCTTCGAGGACCTGGTACGCGGCTGGGTGGAGATCGACGTGGCCAACCTCGGCGGCGACTTCGTCATCGTCCGCGGCGATGGGACGCCGCTCTACCACTTCACCGTGGTCGTCGACGATGCCGCCATGCAGATCAGTCACGTGATCCGGGGTGAGGACCACCTGAGCAACACGCCCAAACACATCCTGCTGTTCCGCGCGCTCGGCTATGCGGAGCCACGGTTTGCCCACCTGCCACTCATCCTCAACCCCGATCGCACGAAGATGAGCAAGCGCAAGACCCAGACGGCCATCTCGGACTACATCGCGGAGGGCTTCATCCGCGAAGGGCTGGTCAACTTCCTGGCCCTGCTCGGTTGGTCGACCGGGACCGAGGAAGAGGTGCTCGCGCTCGACGCACTGTGCGCTCGTTTTGCGCTCGAGGCCGTCCACAAGGGCGGCGCGGTCTTCGATCGCGAACGGCTCGAGTGGCTCAACGGACAATGGATCCGCAAACTGTCCGCGGACGAGCTGGTCGACCGGCTCAGACCGTTCCTGGCCGCCGAAGTGGCCGCGGCTCGGATCGAACGGATGCCGACCGACGTCGAGTTGCTGGCGCTCATCCCGCTCGTTCAGGAGCGGTTGCCGGTGCTCGGTGCGATCGGCGATCTGGTCGGCTTCCTGTTCGTCGACCGGATCACGGTGGAGCCGGCGTTGCTGGTCCCCAAGCGCTGGGACGCGGCGACGACGCTGGCCGGTCTCAGCGCGGCCCGGCCCATCGCGGCCGGCGGCGACGGCGACGTTGACGGCGACGGCAGTCTCGAGTTCGAGGCGGCCTCGCTGGAGGCCGGGCTGCGGGCACTGGCCGAGCAGCGCGGCTGGAAGGCCGGCGACCTGTTCATGGCGATCCGGGTGGCGACCACCGGCCGGACGGCCACGCCGCCCCTGTTCGAGACGCTGGTCACGCTCGGTCGCACGCGTACCCTCGAGCGCCTCGACGGTGCCATCGCCCTGCTCGAGCAGGCCCACTGACCGCCGTCCGGCGCGTCCGTTGATCCCGTGTTAACCCGGGCCGGCTACCATCGCCGACAATGGCACGCACGATCCTCGTCGTCGATGACGAGCCCACCCTGCGGGAGACACTCGCCGAGAACCTCGAGGCGGAGGGATTCCGCGTCGTCACCGCGGCAGACGGCCGGGCCGGCCTGGCTCGATTCCGCGACAGTCGCCCGGACCTGATCATTCTCGACCTCATGTTGCCGGAGCTGTCCGGGGTGGAGGTCTGCCGGATCGTCCGCTCGGAATCGGCGGTGCCCATCCTCATGCTGACGGCCAAGACCTCCGAGGTGGACAAGATTGTCGGCCTCGAGCTCGGGGCGGACGACTACGTGACCAAGCCGTTCAGCCTGGGCGAGCTGCTGGCCCGGGTCCGGGCGCTCCTCCGCCGTACGGAGCGTGGCGTGGCGGCGACCGAGCCGCCCGCGGTCATCGACCTCGGCGTGGTCCAGGTGGACCTGGCCGGTCACCGACTCCTGCAGGATGGCCAGACGGTCCCGCTCAAGCCGAAGGCGTTCGACCTGCTCGCCTTCCTCCTGCACCACCCGGGCCAGGTGTTCACCCGGGACCAGCTGCTCGAGCGGGTCTGGGGCTACGACTACGCCGGCGAAACGCGCACGGTCGACGTCCACATCCACTGGTTGCGCAGCCGGATCGAGGCGGATCCCGGGGCGCCCGCCTACCTGCACACGGTCCGCGGCGTGGGCTACGTCTTTCGTCGCCCGACCTGATCGGCCCGTCGCGCTCAGCCCAGGATCGCGTGGAGCGCGACGAAGGCAGCGCCCGCAACGGCCCCCGAGGCCGGCAAGGTCAGGACCCAGGCCAGTCCGATGTTGCCGGCCAGTCCCCAGCGCACGGCTTTGGGTCGATCCACGCTGCCGACACCCATGATGGCCGTGGAGATGACGTGGGTCGTCGACACGGGCATGCCCAGGTGTGAGGCGACCAGGATGACCGTGGCCGCCGTCGTCTCCGCGGCGAAGCCATGGACCGGGTCCAGCTTGACCACGCCCTGGCCCATGGTCTTGATGATCCGCCAGCCGCCGGCCATGGTTCCCAGGCTGATGGCCGTGGCGGCCAGCAGGATGACCGGCAGTGGCACGATCGCCCGACTCGGGATGATCCCGGCCGAGAAGAGGGCGAGGGTGATGATACCCATCGTCTTCTGGGCGTCGTTCGAGCCGTGGCTGAAGGCCATGAACCCGGCCGAGACGACCTGCAGCCGACGGAATCGTTCGTTCAGCCGGGCTGGTCGGGCTCGCCGGAAGAGCCAGTAGATGGCGACCATCAGCGCGAACGCGATGGCGAACCCGGCGATCGGCGAGGACACGAGCGGCACGATGACCTTGTTGAACACCCCGGCCCCCTGGACGGTCCCGAGGCCACCGCCGGCGACCGACGCGCCGAGCAAGCCGCCGATGAGGGCGTGGCTCGATGAGCTCGGAATGCCGAGGCGCCAGGTGAGCAGGTTCCAGCAGATGGCGCCGATGAGCGCCGCCATGACGACCAGCTGGTTCGGGTCGATGACGTCCGCACCAGCCCCGGCCGGCAGTGGCGTGACGAGCCCGCCGGCGATCGTGCTGGCGACCGCGGTGCCCGTCAGCGCCCCGACGAAATTGGCCGTGGCCGACAGCACGATGGCGTATTCGGGCTTGAGGGCCCGGGTGGAGACGGACGTGGCGATCGCGTTGGCGGTGTCGTGGAATCCGTTGATGTAGTCGAAGATGACGGCCAGGAGGAGCACAGCGATGAGGCTGGCAGTGAAGCCTGAGGGCACGAGGCGCGGTCTCCGTCCGCCGGGCGCAGGCGGCCATCTCGACGAGGTGCACGGTGCGGGATCGCGGCTTCCGGCAGGAGTCGGCCGCCAGCCCGTATCCTACCTGCCATGCGTATGAGTCACCTGTTCTTCAGTACCCTCCGAGACAATCCCGCCGACGCCGAGATGCCCTCGCATCGCCTACTGGTCCGGGCCGGCTACATCCGCCAGCTCGGCTCGGGGATCTATTCGCTGCTCCCATTGGGCAAGCGTGTCCACGACCGCGTCGAGCAGGTCATCCGCGAGGAACAGAACCGAATCGGTGGCCAGGAGATGGAGATGCCAGTCGTCCACCCGGCCGACATCTGGCGGGCGAGCGGTCGCTACGACGCGATCGGCCCGGAGATGACCCGGTTCAAGGACCGCAACGGCCGGGACATGGTCCTGGCCATGACCCACGAGGAGGTCGTGGGCATCCTCCTTGCTGACCTCGTGAAGTCGTACCGCCAGCTGCCGGTGCAGGTCTACCACTTCCAGACCAAGTGGCGCGATGAGCCGCGTGCTCGGGGCGGGCTCATCCGCGTCCGCGAATTCGTCATGAAGGACGCCTACAGCTGCGACCGGGACGAGGCTGGGCTCGACGTCAGCTACCAGGCCCAGCATGACGCCTACGTCCGCACGTTCGAGCGACTGGGGATCGAGACGGTCGCGGTCGCCTCCGACGTGGGGATCATGGGTGGCTCGCAGGCGCACGAATTCATGTTCCTGAACCCCGCCGGCGAGGACGTCCTGGTGCTGTGCGGATCATGCGGGTACGCCGCGAACCGTCAGGTGGCGGCGGTCCGCAAACCTGACCCTGAGCCGGAGCCAGCTCGTTCCCTGGAGGAGGTCGCGACACCGGGCACGACCACGATCGCCTTGCTCACGGCGTTCCTGGGCATCGGAGCGGACCGGACGGCCAAGGCCGCCTTCTTCGTCAGCGGCGACGGTCGCCTCATCACGGCCATCGTCCGTGGCGACCACGACGTCAACGAGACCAAGCTGAGCAATGCCGTGCACGCGGTCGGTGGCATCCGGCCAGCCCAGATCGAGGAGATCCGCGCGGCCGGAATGGAGCCTGGCTATGGCTCGCCGATCGGCGCACACGGCACGGTCATCGCGGTCGACGAGCTGGTGGCGCGCTCGGCGAACCTCGTCGCGGGTGCGAACCGCGAAGGGTTCCACTACCGGAACGTGAACGTGGGGCGTGACTTCAGGCCAGACGTCGTCGCCGACCTGACCAACGTCCAGGAGGGCGATCCCTGTCCTGTCTGCGGTCAGCCTGCCATCCTGCGCAACGGGATCGAGGTCGGCAACATCTTCAAGCTCGGCACGAAGTTCACCGATGCGGTCGGGGCGAGCTATCTCGGCGAGGACGGCAAGGCGCATTCCATCGTCATGGGCTCGTACGGGATCGGCGTCGGGCGCAACGTCGCCTGCATTGTCGAGGCGCATCACGACGACAAGGGGATCATCTGGCCGGAGGAAGTGGCGCCGTACCGGGCGCATCTCGTGTCGATCGGGGCGAACAAGGAACCGCGGGTGGCCGAGGTGGCCGAGTCGCTCCACGATGCTGCCGCGGCGGCCGGGCGCGACGTCCTGTGGGACGATCGCGACGAGTCGCCCGGGGTGAAGTTCACCGACGCGGAGCTGCTCGGGATGCCCTGGATCGTGACCATCAGCCCGCGCTCGCTGGCCGCGGGTGGCGCCGAGGTCACCGAGCGTGCGAGCGGCGAACGGTCTGTGCGGCCGCTGGCCGATGTCGAGGCCTGGTTGACCGGCGGGTAGGCTCGCGGGCGGCCGTTCGGCCGGCACGACGGTCAGTCGGCGGCAGAGCCGTCGATGTCGACCTCACTGCCATCGAGAGCCAGGACCGGGCCCTCGGTCAGCCCGGGCAGGGCGACCAGCTCAGACGACTCGATTGCACCGTCGGTGATGTGCTCGATGGTGTCGTCGATCCGGCCGATCGAGAACTGGACGTTGGGCGGGATGGCCGCGGAGATCACGATCTCGGTGATCCGGTACGGCGAGCGTTTCTCTCGCAGTGACCGGTTTGCACGCTCCTGGAGCGCAGTCGCCTTGATCACGATGTCGGCGAGGATCGTCGGGTTGATTCGATCGATCGCCGTCGACAGCCCTTTCCTGGCCAGGCCGAACCCCTTGCGCGCCTGCTGGCCGGTCGTGTCGAGCTGGCGGTGTGCCTTCTCCGCGGTGGCCGGATCCGACAGGACCGCAGCGGCCATCTCGGCTTTCGCCCGCGCGGCCTGCGCCGCATCTTCGGCGGCCTGGCGTGCCTTGTCGAGTATCCCCATCGGCGGTCTCCGGGTTGACGCGGGCCCGAGCGGCCACGGTTCAGGGAGGCACCGTAGCGCACCGGTTGGCCGAGGGCAACCGGTGCGCGTGGATCAGCCCCTGGGTTTGGGGTGCTCGCGTCGCACGATGAGCTGGCGGCCCTTGATCGTGGTGGCCCGCAGGGCGCGGATGATGTGCTCGGCGGCTTCCTCGGGAACCTCGACAATCGAGAAGGCATCCGAGATCTCGATCGAGCCGACCGCCCGCCCGCCGATGCCGGCTTCGTTGGCGATGGCGCCCACCAGGTCCGCTGGGCGGATCCCCGCCTGTCGGCCCCCGCCCACGAACAGCGTGGTCACACCGGGGCTGCTCGGTCGCCCGGCCCGGCTGGGGCCCGGTCCCGTTCGGCCGGGCGCTCCGAACGCTCGGCCGGCCGGACCCGGTGCTGCCAGATTCGGCCGAGCCGGATTCGGCCGAGCCGGATTCGGCCGTGCCGGACCGGGCCGCACTGGCCGTTGGATCGGCTGGAACGTCGGCAACGTGGCCGCGGGCACCTCGACCTCGTCGTCGGCACGCGGGCCGGCCGCGTCCGCCAGGCTCACGGCGGCCAAGGCGACATCGACCAGGTCGAACTCGTCGGCCAACGGCTCGATGACCGCCCGATAGCGGTCGAGTTCGCCTGCCACCAAGGCCTCGCGCAGGGTGGCTCGGAGCACATCCAGTCGGCGCTCACGCAGGTCCGCGATGGTCGGCAGCTTGGCCAGCTGGAGGCGCGCCCGAATGAACTGCTCGATGTCGCGCAGGAGGCGATGCTCGCGCGGCTCCACCAGCGTGATCGCAACGCCATCTCGTCCCGCTCGGCCGGTGCGCCCGATCCGATGGACATACGCCTCAGGCGCCGCCGGCATGTCGTAGTTGATGACGTGCGAGACGTGCGGGATGTCCAGACCCCGGGCGGCGACATCGGTCGCGACCAGGACGTCCAGGGCGCCATCGCGGAAGCGACCCATGACCCGGTCGCGCTGCTCCTGCGACAGGCCGCCGTGGAGCGCCCCGGCGTCGTGGCCGCGACCGGTCAGTCCGTCGGCCAGTTCATCGACCGCGCCACGCGTCCGGGCGAACACGAGCGTGGAGGTCGGACTCTCGATATCGAGCAGCCGACTCAGTGCCGCCAGCTTGTATGCCCGCTGGACCACGTACGCCATCTGGCGCACCGAGCCAGCCGCCTCGCCGCTGGTCGCTTCGTGGGCCACGGTCACCTGCCTGGGCTGGCGCATGTGGCGGGCCGCGATGCGCGCGATGGGCTTCGAGATGGTGGCCGAGAAGAGGGCCGTCTGACGGGTCGCGGGCGTGGCCGCAAGGATCGCCTCAAGGTCGTCCGCGAAGCCCATGTCGAGCATCTCGTCGGCCTCATCCAGGATGAGCAGCTCCACCCGCTCCAGGCGCAGGCTGCCTCGTTGCAGGTGGTCGAGGATGCGGCCGGGCGTGCCAACCACCACGTCCACCCCGCGCTGCAGCCCGCGCAGTTGCTGGCCGATCGGCTGTCCGCCAAAGACCGGCAGGACCCGGGCACCGAGATCTCGACCGTAGCGATGGAACGCCTGGGCGACCTGCATGGCCAGCTCGCGCGTGGGCACCAGGACGAGGCCGAGCGGACCGCCCGATTGGCCCGCGCTGGCGGCGATGCGCTGCAGGGCCGGCAGCGCGAATGCGGCCGTCTTGCCAGTGCCCGTGGGCGCCTGCGCCAGGACGTCGTGGCCTGCGAGCAGCGGTGGGATCGCCGCGCGCTGGATCGGGGTGGGTTCCTCGTAGCCCAGTCCGGCCAGGGCCGCGAGCAGTGCCGGATGGAGGCCGAAGGCCGCGAACCCGTCGGCGCCGGCGGTCGTGCCGTGCGCGTCGGTGGCCGCCCCGCCCGCGGCGACGGCGTCGGCCCTGCCGATGTTCTCGGCGCCGGCGGTACCAACGGTCGCGGTCGTCAGCGCGTCTTCGCTCATCAGGCGTGCTTCACGACGATGCGCTCGATGATGTTCGCCACATCCTCACAGCGATCGATGGCGGACTCGAGCAGGTTGTAGATCTCCTTCCACTTGAACACGTGGATGGGATCCGGATTGCCCTCGAACAGGTCCGCGATGGCGCTCCGGACCAGCTGGTCGCCCTCGTTCTCGAGGCGATGGACTTCGATCCAATAGGTGTCAAGGTGCTTCATTCCGCGCAGGTGGAGGAGCGCCTCGTGGAGCAGTTCACACTGCTTGACGATGATCGCGGCCTGCTGCACGGCGATCGCCGTGGGCGCCTCGATCCGGTACAGCCCGAACGTGTCGCCGATCTCCTCGATCATGTCAATCACGTCGTCCAGCCCGCTGATCAGGCTGTGGATGTCCTCCCGGTCGAACGGAGTGACGAAGGTGCCTTCGAGCCGGTGGCCGATGTCGTGGCTGATCTCATCGCCGCGATGCTCGGCTGCCCGGAGTTCCGCGTTGCGCCGATCGATCTCGTCGTAGCTGCGCAGCATCCCCTCGAGCATGCGCGCCGCCCCCAGCACGTTCGCGGCATCTTCGACGAAGAGGTCGTAGAAGCGTTCTTCGCGGGGAATCATCCGAAGTCGCAATCCGAATCTCCTGGTTGGCGGGCGGTCCCTGTCCACGGTGTCCACTGCGCATCGGCGCGGCCGTCCGGCGTCGTCTGTGCGATGCTCCGAGCGTGGATCCTGTGGCGGTCGGCTTCATCGTAGTCCAGGCGCTGCTTCTCGGCCTGGCGCTGTCGGTCGCCCTGGCCCGGGGCCGGGCACTGGGGCGGCTGCGCGAACTGCTGGCCGAGGCATCGGGTACGGCCGCTCACGCGGTCGATCCCGAGCAGGAGGTGCGCGCCACGCTCGATCGTACTCGGGCCGCCGAGTGGCGACTGGACCAGGTCGTTGGCGATCGCGTCGGTCTGCTGGAGATCATCGGGGTGGGCATCGTCCGCCTCGATGATGCGCTGGTCGTGGACGTCGCCAATGCGGCCGCGCATGCGTTCCTCGGGCGGCCGGCGGGCAGCCTGGTCGGCCGGACGGCGATCGAAGCGTTCATCGACCCGACGATCGAAGGGATCGCCCGGACGGCGCGCGAATCGGGCGCGGCCAACGGCGAATGCACGCTTCGCCACGCGGACGGCCCGACCCTGCTCATCCGGGCCCGCCGCTCGCCGGTCAGCGGCATCTGGTTGGTCATGGAGGATGTCTCCGAGCTGCGCCGCCTGCAGCGGATTCGGACGGAGTTCATCGACAACCTGTCGCACGAGCTGCGGACTCCGCTGACCACCGTCAGCCTGCTTGCCGAAACGCTCGTGCGCGAGGCGGACCAGGCTGGCGAGGCGCTGCCGCCCCGGATGCGCGACCGGATCGCCAAGATCGAGGTCGAGACGGGCCACCTGGTCCAGATGGTCAATGAGTTGCTCGACCTCTCCCGGATCGAGTCCGGCGGCCCGATGCCGCTGCTCGATTCGATCGACCTCGGGCGGCTGGCGCTAGCCTCGGTGGAGCGGCTCCGCCTGTTCGCGGAACGCCAGGGCGTCGTCCTGCGGACGGACGTGCCGGAGCAGGTGCCGGTCGTGCTCGGAGCGGAGGATCGGCTGGGACAGGTGCTCATCAACCTCCTGCACAATGCGGTCAAGTTCAGCCCGGACGGCGGGGAAGTGACCGTCCGGGTCTGGTCGGCCGCGGAGGAGGTCAGCGTGGCGGTCGAGGACCATGGGATCGGCATCCCGAAGGCGGACCAGGCGCGCATCTTCGAACGGTTCTACAAGGCCGACAAGGCACGCCGACGCGGCGCCGGCACGGGCCTCGGCCTGGCCATCGCGCGGCACGTGGTCGAAGGGCACGGCGGCCGGATCCGGGTCGAGTCCGAGGAGGGTCGTGGCTCGACGTTCTCGTTCAGCATTCCGATGATGGTGCCGGACCAGCCCTGAATCGCGACCAGCCCGACCAGTCTCAGCCGAAACCTCCACGACCAGACCCCACAGACTCGGAGCACGTATGGACCAGCTGCACCTGGCGACGCTCAACATTCGCAACCTGGCCGATCGCTGGGACGAGCGGCTGCCCCTCTTGCTGGCTGACTTCGCCGCCCTGCAGCCGGATGTGATCGGTCTCCAGGAGGTGGTCTTCGCCGCGCAGCAGGATCGCCTGATCGGGGCGGCTGGGGCGGGCGAGTACCGCACGATTCGGGGTTGGGCCGGGCGTCCGGAATACGGCAACGCGCTGCTCGTGCGGGCCGAGTTGACTGTGGCGGATGCCGATCGGCTCGATCTGGGCCTGGGGCGTTCGGCGCAGCGCGTTCGGCTCGAGCTGCCCGGCGGCAGCAGTGTGCTGTGCGCCGTGACCCACCTCCACCACACGGTGGACGGAGCAGTGCAGCGCGACGTGCAGGCGGAGGCCCTCGTGCGCTGGCTGGACGACGGTCCGTCGACCGATGCGCAGGCCGTTGTCGGGGACTTCAATGCGGATCCAGACGAGGCGACGTACGCCCGGATGGTGGCGGCTGGCTTCCGGTCGGCGCACCGCGAGGCCCACGGTCGCGAGCCCGCGCTGACCTGGCCCTCCGGCATCCAGGCGCCGGGCATGGATACCGACGGAGATCCTGATTGCCTCGACTACCTCTGGATTCGTGGTCTCGCGACGGTCGATGATTGTGGGCTCGTCTTCCACCGATCAGCCGTGGACGATCCGACGCTCTACCCATCCGACCACCTGGGCCTGGCGGCCCGACTCCGGGTCGGCTGAGGTGAGCGCGTTGACCGGCCCGGGCAAGGGCCCGACCCAGACCTTGCGGCTCGCCCATCGGGGCGATCACCGGCACGATCCGGAGAACAGCCTCGCCGCGATCCGGGCAGCCCTCGACGTACCTGGCTGCGACGGCGTCGAATTCGACGTCCGGGCATCGCGCGACGGCGTACCGGTGGTCGTCCACGATGGCACGCTGGCCCGCGTCCAGGGCCGCCCAGAGGCAGTGGCCGACTTGATCGCCACGGAATTGGCCGCGCTCGGCGTGCCAGCCCTGGCCGATGTCCTGGCGGCACTGCCGCGCCGGGCCGTGCTGGACGTGGAACTCAAGGAGACGTTCGGGCGTGGGCTGATCGAGGTGCTGGCGGCGGGCCGTGGACCGGACCTGCACAATGCGGTGATCTCGTCGTTCGAACCGGTCGCACTGGAGCGGATCCGCGCCCTCGTGCCCGGCTGGCCCTGCTGGCTCAACGCCGACGGTCTCGATGCCGCGACGATTCGGACGGCCGTCGACATGGGCTGTCGCGGAGTCTCGGTCGACTGGACCAGGCTCACGCAGGAGGCCGTCGCGACGGCGCACGCCGCCGGGCTCGAGGTAGCCGTGTGGACGGTCACCCAGCGACGGGCCTACCGCCGCCTCGCCGATCTTGGTGTCGTCGCGATCTGCGTTGAGGGCAGCGCGCTCACGGGCTAGGTCATTCAGGCTCGCAGCTCACGGGCTGTCGCGCTCGTCGGCTGGTGGCGCCACGAGGAGCGAGCCGGGCGTCGACAATGGCCGGCAATGCCACGTGGGCGGTCAGACCACTTGACATGGAAGCACCGGGTGCCGCACCGTGCGCCAGATGTTTGTTGTTGCAGACCACATTCCTCGCCAGGGGTGCAGCCATGCACGACGACTCGGCTGACGGCGTCGCCCGGGCCGACCGCCGGCCGGACGGTCTCGGCCGCGCGGGAGCCGCGGCTCGGGACACCAATCCGGGTGCCGGGCTCGACGCCGTCCGCCGCCAGAATCTGTCCGCGATCCTGCGCCGAGTCCACGTTGCGGGGCCGGCGTCTCGCTCGGATCTTGTGGCCTACACCGGGCTGAACCGGAGCACGGTCGCGGCGCTGGTCGCGGACCTGTCGGAGCGGGGCATCGTGCGGGAGCGCCAGTCGACTTCGAACGGGATGCCGGGCCGTCCGTCACCGGTCGTCGATCCGGATCCGAACGGCGTCGCGGTTCTGGCCCTGGAGGTCTTTGCCGACTCGCTGGGGGCCGCCACCATCGGGCTCGGTGGCCGGATCATCGCCCAGACCCGGATCGCCCGGACGCGCGCCCCTCTGCCACCCGAAGCGACCGCCCAGGCGCTGGCGACGATCGTCGGACCGCTGCTCGCGCACCCCGCCTCCTCGCCGGCGCCGCGAATACTGGCGGTCGGGGCCGCCGTGGCCGGGCTCGTCCGGCATGGCGACGGGGTAGTGGTGCACGGCCCCAACCTTGGCTGGCGCGACGTGCCGCTGGCGCGCCTGCTGGGCGACGTGCTGCAGCTGGACGTGCCTGTCCTGGTAGCCAACGACGGCGAGCTCGCCGCGCTTGCCGAGCACGTCCGCGGTGCCGGCGTGGGCTGCGACGATTTTGTGTGTCTGTGGGCCGAGGTCGGCATCGGGGCCGGGATCATCGCCGGAGGCCGGCCACTGACGGGCCGGTCCGGGTTCGCCGGTGAGGTTGGCCACCTGCCGCTCAGCCCAAACCGACTGCCGTGCCACTGTGGGGCGGTCGGCTGCTGGGAGACCGAGGTCGGCGAGGACGCCATCCTGCGCGCCGCCGGCGTCCCACTGACCGGCGGCCGGCCCGCGGTCGAGGCGATCGTGGACGCGGCGGATCGAGGTGATCCGGTCGCGCTGGCGGCTCTGCAGTCGGTCGGCGCGTGGCTGGGCATCGGGCTGGCCGCACTGGTCGACCTGCTCAACCCCGGTCGGATCGCCCTCGGTGGCCTGCTGGCGCTCATCCACCCACACGTCCAGGCACCGATCGAGCGGACCCTCGGCAACCGCGGCCTCGCGGCCTCTCGGGCGGTCGCGGACATCGTGCCTGCTCGGCTGGGCACGAACGGGCCCCTCCTGGGCGCCGCCGAACTCGCCTTCGAATCGATCCTTGCGGACCCAGCGTCCGTTGCCCGTATCCCACGGTCGGCCCCGTCGACTCGAACTCGGCGCCCGCGCGGCGGCAAGGAGGTGAGGCCCGGCGTGCTGGCGAACTAGACAGGTCGCCCGAACTGGCCGGTATCGGAGGTTGCCTCCGGGTGCCACAATGAGCCGGTGGGCGAAGGCTTGGCTGCGCTGCGGCCGAGCCCCACAGAGGAGGAGTGTACGCGTGAAGGTTTCGAAACTGGTCGCTCTGGCGGCTGGGACAGTGCTGGTGGTTGCGGCCTGCAACACCGGCGGCACCGGCGGCGGCGGTGGCAAGGTTGCCCTGCTGCTCCCGGAGAAGCAGACCGCCCGGTATGAGGCGGCGGACAAGCCATTCTTCACGGCGAAGTTCAAGGAGCTCTGCCCGAACGTCGAGCTCATCTACAACAACGCCGGCGAGGACGCCACCGCGCAGCAGAACCAGGCCGAGGCGGCCATCACGGCCGGCGCCAAGGTACTCGTGCTCGATCCGGTCGACGGTCAGTCGGCCGGCAAGATCGTCACCGATGCCGCCGCCAAGGGCGTCAAGGTGGTCAGCTATGACCGGCTCATCAAGGGCGGCTCCAAGCCGGACTACTACCTCTCGTTCGACAACGAGGCGGTCGGCCGCCTGCAGGGTCAGGCCCTGCTTGACAAGCTCACGGCCGATGGCAAGACGAACGCCAAGATCATCTGGATCAATGGCTCGCCCAAGGACAACAACGCGCTCCTGTTCGCCAAGGGTGCGCACAGCGTCCTTGACGGCAAGGTGACCATCCTCAAGGAAGACGCCATGGCCAACTGGAAGTCAGAAGAGGCCCAGGCGATCATGGACGCCGCCATTGCCAAGTACGGCAAGGACGGCTTCGACGCGGTCTACGTTGCCAATGACGGCGGTGCCGGTGGCGTGTTCGCCTCGATGAAGGCCGGTGGGGTCGATCCGAAGACCAAGCCGATCACCGGACAGGATGCCCAGGTCGACGCGATCCAGCGGATCCTCACCGGCGACCAGTACATGACCGTCTACAAGGCCATTCAGCCGGAAGCCGAGGCGGCCGCTGCGGTTGCCTGCGATCTGGCCACGGGCAAGGCCGTCCCGGCCGACATGACCGGTGGCAAGGTCGTCAACAATGGCACGGTGGACGTGCCCTCCGTCCTGCTCACCCCGATTGCAGTCACCGTCGATGGCAAGGTTGCGGGCACCAAGTCCGTTGCCGCCACGGTCATCGCCGACAAGTTCTACGGCGCCAACTCGGTCGCCCAGATCTGCACCGCGGACTTCGCGGCGGCGTGTACGGCGGCCGGTATCAAGTAGCGACGACCGTCCCTTCGACGGCGCATCATGCACGGCGGGGAGCTCACTGCTCCCCGCCGTGCGATTCCCAGGGAAGAGGACCATGACCGTCGCCCAGGGCACCCCGCTGCTCGAGATGCAGGGGATCAGCAAACGGTTCGGCGCTGTGCAGGCGCTGACCGACGTCCGGTTCGACGTTTGCGCTCGGGAGGTGGTCGCACTCGTCGGCGACAACGGGGCGGGCAAATCCACCCTGATCAAGGCGATCGCCGGGATCTACCCGATCGATGAAGGCACGATCCGCTGGGAGGGTCGTGAGGTCACCATCCACACTCCGAACGATTCGGTCGCCCTGGGCATCGCCACGGTGTACCAGGACCTGGCCTTGTGCGACAACCTGGACGTCGTCGCCAATCTCTACCTCGGTCGGGAGTCGGCCAATCCGGCGGGGGCTTTGGGCGTGCTCGACGAAGTCGCGATGGAGCAGCGTTCGATCGAGGTCCTGCGCCGTCTGTCGGTCAAGATCCCCAACGTCCGCACGGCGATCGCGTCGCTCTCGGGCGGGCAGCGCCAGTCAGTCGCCGTGGCGCGCTCGGTGTTGTGGGACAACAAGGTCGTCCTCCTCGACGAGCCGACGGCGGCCCTGGGGGTCGCCCAGACGCATGAAGTCCTCGAGCTGGTCCGACGCCTGCGCGACGAGGGGCATGGGGTGGTGCTCATCAGCCACAACCTGGCCGACGTGTTCGAGGTCGCCGACCGGATCACCGTGCTGCGCCTGGGGCGCTATGTCGGCACCTATGACGCGCGGACGGTGGGGCGGGAGCAACTCGTGGCATTGATGACTGGTGCCGTGCCCGGCGAGGTGGCGCGGTGAGCACGATGCTCAATGATCCGCGGCTCGTCGCGGAACAGCCGGGCCTGCGCGGGGTGATCGCCCAGTATCGGCGGCGGATCGCCCAGGGAGACGTCGGCCAGCTGCCGGTGGTGGTCGGGTTGCTGCTCATCTGGGGCATCTTCTACCTGGCCTCGGACGGGACGTTCTTCGTCCCGCAGAACCTGGTCAACCTGTCCCTCCAGATGGCCGCGGTCGGCACGATCGCGGTCGGCGTGGTGTTCGTGCTGCTTCTCGGCGAGATCAATCTGACCGTCGGCGTGGTGAGCGGCCTGTGCTCCGGCCTGATGGCCGTGCTCAACGTGAAGCTGGGCGTACCGGGCCCGATCGCGGTCCTGGCCGGCGTCGGCGCGGGGCTGCTCATCGGCGTCCTGCACGGCCTGTGGATCACCCGCTTCCGGATCCCGTCGTTCGTGGTCACCCTGGCCGGCCTGATCGGCTGGCAGGGGGCGCTGCTGTTCGTGCTGGGCAACACCGGCACGGTCAACCTGCGCGACGACTTCATCACGGGGCTGGCCGGGACCTTCTTCAAGGGTCCCGTGGCCTGGATGTTCGGAACGCTGTTCGTGGTCTACGTGGCCGGCAACGGCGTGCTCGCGCGCCGCCGTCGACTGGCGGCCGGCCTGACCGCAGACCCGTCCGCGGTCGTCCTGGTGCGCGCGGCGATCGTCGCCTTGTTCGTCATCGCGGCGCTGTACGTGTTGCAGCTGGACCGTGGGCTACCACTCTCGGTCGTTTTCCTGGTGGGGCTCATCGTGGTCATGGACTATGTCGTCCGACGGACTCGGTTCGGCCGCATGGTCTTCGCGGTCGGTGGCAACGCGGAAGCTGCCCGTCGAGCCGGTATCCCGGTGGCCAGGGTCCGGATCGCCGTGTTCGCCATCGCTTCGACGCTGGCGGCCTGGGGCGGCGTCATGGCGTCGTCGCGGCTGCTGGCGGTCAACCAGTCGGCTGGCTCCGGTGACGTCCTGCTCAACGCGATCGCGTCGGCGGTCATCGGCGGGACGAGCCTGTTCGGCGGCCGGGGGACCGTCTGGGCGGCCCTGCTCGGGATCCTCGTCATCCAGTCGATCTCGAACGGCATGGACCTGCTGTCGTTCGAGCCGGCCGTGAAACAGATGATCACGGGCTCGGTCCTCCTGGCAGCTGTCACCATCGACGCGATCGCCCGACGTGGCCGGGAGGCTGGTCGCTAGCTCCGCGGCATCCCGCTGAGGAGCCGCGTGTGCCGCCCGTCGAACGCGTTCGGCGGGCGCCCCGGCCCGCCTCGTCCGGCCCGCCTCGTCCGGCCTCGCCCTGCCACGCCGGTTTGCGTGTGACGTGCGTAACGTGGGCTGCTCGGCCGTGCAGCGGCGGGCTCAGCGCAGGCAGTCCGCGTGACTGGGGTGGACGGCAAGGCGTCGAAGATTGGGCGGCATTAAGTGCCAGACCAGGCCAATCGTGGGCACTCGCACCAGAGACGGACAGGTGGCCCGGATCGGCAGCAGCTCGACGGCGGACATTAGAACAGGGCGACTCCAGCGTCGCCCTGTCCATCGGCCTGCTACGGCGTGGCGTCAGCAGGACTCACACGGGCACTCCGGCCCGCACGGGCAGTCGCATCGCGTCACCTGCACTCACCTCCTTTCCACGCAGTCGTTTCCGATTCCGCGCAGGTCGACCGGCCTCAGCCGGGCTTCGTCGCCCGGACGATCGCCGCGAACAGGCCGTCAGCGACCTCATGGGTCGGTCGGACGGAGATGTCCACCAAACCCGCCGCACGGAGGCCCGCTTCGTACTCGGCGAACGACAGCGCCCCGGCGATGCAGCCGGTGTAGCTGCCCCGCTCGGCGCGCTGGGCTGGGCTCAGGTCATTGCGGGCGACCACGTCGCTCACGCCCACGCGACCGCCGGGGCGCAGGACTCGGGCGATCTCGGTCAGCACGGCACCCTTGTCGGCAGCCAGGTTGATGACGCAGTTGCTGATGACCACGTCGACACTGGCGGCGGGCAGGGGGATCGCCTCGATCGTCCCTTCGATGAACTCGACGTTGGTCGCGCCGGCCTCGACCGCGTTGCGGCGGGCGAGGGTCAGCATCTCGGGGGTCATGTCGAGGCCGATGGCTCGGCCGCTCGGACCCACCCGGCGGGCAGACAGGAGAACGTCGATCCCACCGCCGGAGCCCAGGTCGAGGACCGTCTCGCCCTCGTGGAGCTCTGCGACCGCCGTCGGGTTCCCGCAGCCCAGGCTGGCCAGGGTCGCCGCGTCCGGCAGGCTGCCGCGGTCGGCCGCGTCATACAACTGGGCGCCGAAGACATCAGGCGACACCGCGCCGGAGCAGCATCCGCCGCCAACCGCCGTCTCCGCCGCGCTCGGCTCACAGCACGATCCGGCGTCGGTCCGCGTGGTGGAGGAACGCGCCCCACCGGTCGGCAGGGTGGGGTCCAGGACGGACAAGGCGGCCTCGGCGTATCGGGCGCGGACCTCGTCGTGGATCTGCTGCGTGGCGTCGGGCATCGGGGCATCCTCGTTGGCGCGTTGGCTGGCTGGGCGAGTCTGGAGTCTGGGCGATATATCGATGTTTGTCAATATAGATGATTGTCGATATGCTGCCCCGGTGAAGACGCGTAGCCTCGACCCGGACATCCAACTTCTCCAGGCGCTGGCCGACCCGACCCGCCTGGCGATCGTCCGGCAGTTGGCGGGTCAAGGCGAGGTCTGTGCCTGCGATTTCGGTTCCTGCTGCAGCGTCCGCCAGCCGACCGTGTCGCACCATCTGCGCGTGCTGCGCAAGGCTGGCGTTGTCGACGGCGAGCGACGTGGCACGTGGATCTGGTATCGGCTCGCACCCAAGCTCGCGGATCGACTCGGCGCGATCGCGCTCGGACTCGTTCCGGGCGGACTGATCCCAGCCAGCCAGCTGCGCGGACGGGGGCCCGGTCGGCCACCATTGGCTTGACGCCCACCATTGGCTCGATGCCCGCGGCTGGCTCGGCACCCGCCGCCGTCCCGCCGGTGAGCTAGCCGAGATCCGGCACGAGCTCGGGGGGCAGCAGCCAGCGCAGGGTACCGGAGCCGGGCTGGAGCGGACGCTCGGCGTCGACCCGAGCGAGGGCGCCCTTGCGCATCGGGATGTCGAGCGCGCCGGTGAGCAGCGCAAGTAGCTCGCTGAAGTCAGGGTCGTGGCCCACCAGGAGCGGCCGGGCCGGGTCGCCGGCATCGACCAGGATCTGCTCGACGACGCTGAGCGAGAGTGAGTCGGCCATGCGCACGTCGGTCCGGGACCGAACGCCGAGTCGCCCTGCCAGGAGCTCGGCCGTCTCGACCGCCCGAAGACGCGGTGAGGCGACGATCACGTCCGGGCTGAACCCCGTCAGCGCGAGGAGGGACCCAAGTCGGGCCATCTGGTCCCGTCCCTTAGCCGAGAGCGGTCGGTCGAAATCGGACCCGGACCACTTGATCGGATCGCCGGCGTGCGCATGGCGGAGCAGGTGGATCGCGGTGACGGCCATGGCTCGAGTGTGACGCCCAGTGCGGTGTTGACGCAATGCCCGATTTCGCCCCCGAGTCGACTACGGATTCAGGTCGACGCTCTCGCCCGTGGCCAGGAAGACGATGCCCTCGGCGATATTCGTGACCCGGTCGCCGATTCGCTCCAGGTAGTGGGCGGCGAACAGGATGCGTACACCCGGATCGACATTGGCCGGGTCGGCCCGCATGAGCTCCAGCGTCTGCTCGAAGGTCCGGTGGTAGAGCCGATCCATGTCGTCGTCTCGCAGCGCAACGGCCCGCGCGGCAGCCTGGTCAATGTCGACCAGCGCACCCAGGATTCCGCGGACCAGCGAGGCGGCCAGGCGGGCCATCTCGGGCAGGTCGACATAGGCGCCGAGTGGCGGGTGTGGGGCCAGCTTGCGTGCCTGCTTGGCCACCGAGGCGGCGTGATCGCCCATCCGCTCCAGCTCGTAGGTCACGTGGTCGAGCGAGAGCAGGAAGCGCAGGTCACGAGCAACCGGCTGCTGGAGGGCGATGACGGTGGCGATGAGGGTCGACAGGTTCCGCTGCGCCTCATTGATCTGGCGATCCCCGCGGATGACCGCCAGGGCGGCGTCCGCATCGTGCCGGATCAGGGCGTCCAGGGCCGCCAGGATCTGGTCCTCGACCAGCACGCCCATCCGCAGCACGCCGTCCTTGACCTCGCGCTCGCCTCGGTCGAGCGGCGGGCGCAGGGCCGCCCGGCGCTCCTCCCCGCCATCGGACCGGACGTCTCGGACGCCGGCGCCCTCGCCGTCCACATCAGCGCCGCTGTCCGGGTTCATCGCGCTCCTCTCAGCCGAACCGACCGGACACGTAGTCTTCGGTCAGCCGCTCTCTGGGGTTGGTGAAGATCTGGGTCGTGTCGCCCACCTCGACCAGGTAGCCGGCACGATCATCGCCCATCGTGAAGAACGCGGTTCGATCGCTCACGCGCGACGCCTGCTGCATGTTGTGGGTGACGATGACGATGGTGTACGTGTCGCGCAGCTCGTGGATGAGTTCCTCGATCTTCAAGGTCGAGATCGGGTCGAGCGAAGAGGCCGGTTCGTCCATCAGGACGACCTCTGGATCCGTGGCCAGCGTGCGGGCGATGCACAGGCGCTGTTGCTGGCCGCCAGACAGGGCCAGGCCTGACTTGCGCCGGAGCTCGTCCTTGACCTCATCCCAGAGTGCTGCCCGCCGGAGACAGCGCTCGACGGTCTCATCGAGCCGGGCCCGCTCGCGCACCCCGTGCCGACGCGGTCCGTAGGCCACGTTCTCGTAGATCGACATGGGAAACGGGTTGGGTCGCTGGAAGACGACCCCGATTCGAGTCCTGACGGCCACCGGCTGCACATCGGGGGCGTAAATGTCCTCACCGTCGAGCCAGACGCTGCCCTCCATCCTCGCCCCCGGCACGAGCTCGTTCATCCGGTTGAAGCAGCGCAGGATCGTGCTCTTGCCGCACCCAGACGGACCGATGAAGGCGGTGACGGCGTGTGCCTCAATCCGCATCGTCACGTCGCGAACGGCGAGCTTGGGGCCGTAGGACACGCGCAGGTTGCTCACCTCCAGCTTGGCCGCAACGCGGTGGCCCGTCGTGAGTCCGGTCTCGACATCGGCCCCGAAGCCGGTCTCCGGCCCAGGCGAGCCCGGCGCGACCGGCCGGTCTGAAGCGACCGCGCCACCGCTGGACGGCATGGCACCATGGGCGATGGTGGGCGGGGCGAGGATGGTCATCGCGTCCTCCGGGTTGCTGATCGTCATTGTCTGGTCGACCCTTCAGGCACCGGTGATGCGGCGCTGGAGCAGCCGACCGAGCCCGCGTGCGCCGAGGTTGAACACGAGCACCATGACCACCAGGACCGCTGCGCTGCCGTCGGCGATCTGGCGCACGAAGCTGCCGAGCCCCTCGGAGTTCAACTTCCAGATATACACGGAGAGGGTCGTCGCAGGATGCAATGGACTCCATGGAGAGCGCGGGTCGCCCAGGTTGAGGTTGGCGAAATCGTACCCCGTCGGCGTCGACAGCCCTGCGGTGAAGAGCAGTGCGGCGGCTTCGCCGAAGATCCGGCCGGCCGTCAGGATGATCGCCGTGACGAGGCCCGGGATGGCCAGCGGCAGGACCACGTGGCGGATCGTCTGCCACTGACTACTGCCCAGGGCCAGGCTCGCGCTACGCTCGTCGTCCGGCACGGCCCGGAAGGCCTGTTCCGCCAGGCGTGCCATGAGCGGCAGGTTGAACACGCTCAGGGCGAGCGCGCCGGCCAGGGCCGTGAATCCCCAGTGCGTCGCGTTGACGAAGAGGGCCAGGCCGAACAGCCCGACGACGATCGACGGCACCGAGCCGATGAGTTCCTGGCAGAACCGGATGATCCTGGTCAGCGGTCCAGACCCGGCGTACTCCGCCAGGTAGATCCCGCCGAGCGTACCCAGCGGCACCGTCAGCAGCAGGGTCAGGACCAGCACGTAGACGGAATTGAACAGGACCGGGCCCACGCCTCCCACGCTCGAGTCGCTCGGCTCGGAGAGCAGGAACGACGGACCCAGCATGGCGATCGCACCGATCACGAAATGCCCGATGATCGCGAGCAGGATGAGTACGACGACGACGGCGATCGCCCACAGCACGCCTGTCGCGATCCGATCGGCCAGCAGGACGCGCCTCATGCGCGGGCCTTCCCGCGACCGAGCACTCGGACCAGGACGACGAAGCCGAAGGAGAGGAGCAGGAGGATCAGGCCCATCGTCCAGAGGGCCTGGTTCCACGGTTCGCCGGCCACCGTGTTGCCCATGTCCAGGGTGATCTGGCTGGTCAGCGTTGTGAGCGGCTGGGTCAAGCTGGTCGGCATGACCGGTCGGTTGCCGATGACCATCTGGACCGCCAGCGCCTCGCCCGCGGCGCGCATCATGCCCAGCACGACCGCTGTGGCGATTCCATTCTTGGCGGCTGGCACCAGGATGTGCCGGATCGTCTGCCAGCGGGTCGTGCCCAGCGCGAGCGACCCGCTGCGCAACTCGGCCGGCACCGCCCGAAAGGCATCGTGGGTGATGGTGGCGATGGTCGGCAGGATCATCAGAGCCAGCACGAGTGAGCCGGCGAACCAGCTGAAGCCGAGCGTGAAGCCAACGCCCGACAAGTGTTCGCGCAGGAACGGGACGAGGATGGTGATGCCGAGCCAACCGTAGACGACGCTCGGAATGCCGACGAACACCTCCATCGCAGGCTGGGTGATCGAGCGCGCCCAGCGAGGTGCGATCTCGGCCATGAACAGGGCCAGACCCACGGCCAGCGGCGTCGCGATGAGGGCGGCCACGATGGTGACCGCCAGTGTGCCGGCGATGAACGGCAACATGCCGTACGTGTTGCCGGCGCTGCTGTCGGGCTGCCAGCGCGTGGACAGGACGTCTCCCAGGGAGACATGGGACGCGCTGAAGAGCTGGACGCCGTTCCAGCTGATGAACGCGAGCAGCAGGCCGACCAATACGATCACCATGGCGGCCGCGACCAGGGTCAGCCGTCGCGGGAGATCGAGCCGCTCCCGGCGCGTCAACGGTCGACGCAGGACGGTCGACCTGAACGGGACGGCGCTATCGGTCATCGGCGGACTCCAACGGGGCGAACACCGGCCCGCTCGGGCCGGTGTTCGCGTGGTCCTGTGGCTGGCGCCCCGGACGGTCTCGGGGCGCGGTTCGGGCGACTATCGTTGGGCTACGGCTGGGTTGGGGCGTAGAACAGGCTCGGCACGAGGTTCTTCTGGACGTCCGGGCTGAGCATGTAGTCCAGGAAGGCCTTGGTCAGCCCGTCTGGTTGGCCCTTCGTGTACATGTGCCCGAACGCTTGCAGCTTGTACGTGCCGCTCGCCATGTTCGCGACGGTCGCGTCGATGCCATCGAGCTGGAGGCCAGTCAGGCTGGCCTTGTTCTGCTGGTAGAACGCGAACCCGATGACGCTGGTCGAACCGGGTGTCGCCACCACGGCCTGGGTGACCGCACCGTTGGAGTCTTCGGTCAGCGCCTGGCCGGCTGCCTCGTCCGCACCACCGAGGACGACCTTCTTGAACGTGGCCCGGGTGCCCGACGACTGCGGACGCAGGATGAGCACGATGGCCTGATCGTTGCCCCCGACATCCTTCCAGTTGGTGATCTTGCCGGTCCAGATGTCCTTGGCCTGCTGGCTGGTCAGGTTGGTGACGCCGGTGACGCTCTTGTTGACGACCACCACCCAGCCCTGGCGGACGACCTGGTGGTCGACCAGCTGGGACGCGTCGGCGGCCTGGAGCTTGTCTGCCGCAAAGATGTCGGAGTCGCCGATGACGATGGCGCCCGCCAGCACCTGGGTCAGTCCGGTGCCGGAACCGCCGCCCTGGACGTTGACCGTGGCGCCCGGGCAGGCGGCCCCATAGTTCTTGGCCGCCTTCTCGACGAGCGGTTGGAGGGCCGTCGAGCCGGCGGCGGTGATGCTGCCCGCCACGCAGGTACCTGCGCCTGTGGCCGAGGCTCCGGCCGCGTTCGTCGAGCCGGCCGTCGTTGGCGTCGAGCTGGCCGAACCGCCGCAGGCCGCCAGCAACAGGCCGGCTGCGAGGGCGAGACTGCCGAGGCGCGTCGCTGTGGTCGTCGTCACGTGATCGTGTCCTCCTGATCGCGGGCGGCATGGGCCCGCGCTGCTGCGATGTCAGTGCGCCAAGAGGTTCGTCCATACGGATGAACGAGCGGTGGTCAGCCTGTTTCCAGTGTGTTAACGCTTGTCGACGGCGTTGGCCGCGGCGTCGGAGGCGGCAGCGTCGGGAGCGGCGGCGTCCGGAGCGGTGCCGCGGTAGGCGACGACCTCGATCCGTTCGAGGGTGATCAGGCCGTCGGCCACCATCGCGTCAAGCTCGGGCAAGACGGCCCGGATGCGGTCCTCCAGGTCGACTGCCTCGATGAGGATGGGCAGGTCCTCCGAGAGGCGCAGGATCCGCGCGGTATGCAGATGCGCCTTGGCGCCGAAGCCCTCGATCCCACGCAGGACCGTGGTGCCGGCCATGCCGCGCTCACGCAGGACTTCGACGATGGCCTGATAGAGCGGTCGGCCGTGCCAGCGGTCCGCCTCGCCAATGTAGATCCGGACGAGGAGTGCCGGTCCCTCGATCTTCATCCGAGCCTCCTACGCGATGATCCGGCCCACGGTGAGCCCGGCGAAGACGGCCAGCAACCCGACGGCGACCGAGCCGCCAAGGTTGCCCAGCGCCGCCGCCCAGTTGCCGGCCTCGAGGAGTCGCGAGCTCTCGAGCATCCAGGTGGAAAAGGTGGTGTAGGCGCCAATGAACCCGATCATGACCGGTCCCCGGATCTCGGGACTGAGCAGGCTCCGGTCGATGGTCAGCGCGGCCAGCAGCCCGAGCACGAACGAGCCCGAGGCATTGATCGCCAGGGTGCCCCACGGGAACCCGCCGCGGGTCAGGCCGGACACCCAGCCGTCGACGACGTAGCGAGCGATCGCCCCCGCGAACCCGCCGAGGCCGATGAGGACGAGATGCACCCCGCGACGATAGCGCATGAGGTGCCGCGCTGGCGCGCACCGCAATGGGCTGCGCGGCGGGCGACGTCTTGACGTCGCGATCATCGGGTGTTCACGAGTGTCTCCGATCGTCCACGCCATGACACCCCAGCCGAACCAGTCGTACAGCTCGGCGCAGGCCGGGCATCTCCGTCGGTCCTCAGCCCACGCTGCTCGATCGGCGTTGGCATGTGCAGCACACGCGGGCGCCGCCCGGCGACGTCTGTGGCGCGGCGCGCGGCACGCGGCCCGACGCCGCCCGGTTCGATGATCCGCCCGTACACGACGCAACCATCGGCATTCGGAGCCCGAATCGCGACGGCCGGCCAGCGACGGCCGGGTCCGCTTGACCTTCCAGCAACTCGAAGGTATACGGTTGCGTCATGAAGGTCTCCGAGCTCGGTCGGCGTGCCGGCATCGCTCCGTCCGCGGTGCGCTGGTATGAGTCGGTGGGCGTCCTGCCGCGCCCGCTTCGCCGCGACAACGGCTACCGCGAGTACACGCAGGACGATCTGGCGCGGCTGCGCCTGGTCATCACCCTGCGTCGACTCGGGCTCGGTCCCGAAGATGCCGGCCGGATCGCCCGGCTGTGTCTGGAACGGGGTGGGCTTGACCTCGACCTGGCACCGCTCATCGCCACGCAGCGCAGCGCGATCGCGCGCCAGCGCGATGACCTCGACCGACTGGAAGCCGAGCTCGTCGACATCGAGCTCACGATTGATGCCGCCGGCCGCGCCCGGGCGGCCAGAGAGGACGCCACCATGACCGCCGCTCCGATCCGGGTCCTGTTCGTGTGCACCGGGAACAGCGCCCGGAGCCAGATCGCCCAGGCGCTGTTGGCCCACTACGGGGGTCCGGACTTCGAGGTCGCTTCCGCCGGCACGGAACCCAAGGGGGTCAACTCCTACACCGTCCAGGCGCTGGGCGAGATCGGCATCGACTGGTCTGGCGCTCGCAGCCGGCCCATCAGTGACGTCCTCGACGAACGTTTCGACTACGTCATCACCGTCTGCGACCGTGCCCGGGAAAGCTGTCCAGTCTTTCCCGGGTCGTACAACTCGCTGCACTGGGGGCTCGACGATCCGGCCGAGGTGGAGGGCACGGACGCCGAGCGACTGGAGGCCTTTCGCCGGACCCGTCTCGAGGTTGCGATGCGGATCCGACCCTTCATCGAGGTCGCCCTGCGGGCCGCCGACCGGAGGCCCAGCAGGCTGGCCCGGGCGGCAGGTTCGGCTAGTGACGGCGCCAGGGCGCTCGTTGACGAGCCGGACACACGCCGCTAACACGACCTCGGCAGGCTGGTAGCCGTACCCACCGTTTGCCACCCGGCCGAGCGCCTCCCACGCTTCGGCTGCTCGTCGGACCGAGGGCCCGGCCCGCTCCTCTGGCCGGGCCCTCGTGTTCCGGCACGCAGCGGTCGCCGTCACCAGCCCAGATCGCGCGCGAAGATGGCACGATGCGCGCAACGGGTTGACCGGCGCTCCCACAGAGGTGATCTGAAACCATGGCGAAAGCGGACGCGAAGCGGCGGCGCAACACGGCGGACACGGCCTTTCGCAGGGCCTGGAAGCTGCTCGGCCGACTGGAGCGACGGCTCGAACGAGCCCGGACCGAAGCGGCCAAGCGGACCCGCCAGCAGGCCAGCGCGAGCGGCGACGCGGTGGCCCGGCGGGCGGCCCAGCTGAGTGCCGCCCACGCCGAGGTGGCGGAGATCGAGACGCTCCTCACCGAGCTGTCCGAGTTGATCGTGGCCAACGCCCGGGCCCAGGCCGGCCAGGTCGTCAAGGATGTGGCCCACGAGGCAGCGGGCGCGGTCCGTGCTGCGGCCAGCCAGCCGGCGCCACGATCGCCCAAGCCGGCGACGCGCGACCGGGCGACCGGCCGGGCGACCGAGCCTGCGTCCGACAGCACGACCGCAGCCGCTCGGGTGGTCCGCACGCGAGCGCCCAAGCCAGCCTCGCCGGTCGGCCCAGCGGCCCGACGATCCCGCGCCGCGCCAGCGGTCCAGGCGTCGCTACCGACCGATCCGACCACCGACGCGTGACCCGCCGACCGACCCTCCTGGCCGCTCCGTGACAGTCTCGGCTCCCGGCGTCGCCGGCAGCTGCGCCGCCGCGGTCGACATCGGCTCGACCTCGGTCCACCTGCTCGTCGGCTGCGTCGGCTCGGGCGGGGGCGGGGGCGTCGACGGCGTTGGGTTCGTGGCGGTGGCTACGAACCCAAACGCGGCACGTGCGTCGTATCGTGCTCAGTCGGCCGCAAACGCCGTGACGTGGGCGGGATCAACCTGGACAGCAAGCGGCGATCCCGGCTCGAACGCGAGGGCACGCCGGCTCGGCAGGTCCGCGTAGAACCGGGCAGGCCGACCGTCCACGTCCGTCACCAGGTGCAGGCGGGTCGTCGCTCCGAGGAAGATCTTCACCTCCAGCGTCGCCTGGTGGCCGGAGCCATCGGTCGAGACCTCTACGTCCTCCGGCCGGAAGAAGGCGACCGCGCGGTCCGTGGCACCAGCCGGTGCGGGCATGTCGAACGCGCCGCTGAGCTGGATCCGCCCGTTCATGACCGGCAGCTCGAGCGCGTTGCGGCTCCCCACGAACGTCGCCGCGAACCGGGTGGTCGGCTGCTCGTACAGTTCGAGGGGCCGGGCGATCTGCTCGACCCGCCCGTGGTTCATCACGGCCACCCGGTCGGCGATCGCCATCGCCTCGGACTGGTCGTGGGTGACGTAGATCGCCGTCGTCTTGACCAGCTGCTGGACCCGCCGGATCTCGTCACGGAGCCGGGTCCGTACGAGCGCATCGAGCGCGGAGAGCGGCTCGTCGAGCAGGAGCACTTCCGGACTCGGGGCCAGGGCCCGACCGAGGGCGCAGCGCTGCGCCTGACCGCCCGAGATCTGGTTCGGATAGCGATCGGCCTGGGGCACCAGTCGGACGAGATCGAGCAGCTCGTCGACCCGCCTCGCCACCTCGGCGGCCGGACGCTTGCGGACCTCGAGAGGGAAGGCGATGTTCTGGCGGACCGACAGGTTCGGGAAGAGCGCGTAGCTCTGGAAGACCATCCCGATCGGGCGCTCGCGGGTCGGGACGAATGTCACATCGCGACCGGCGATGAGGATCCGCCCGCTCGTCGGCTTCTCGAGGCCCGCGACCGAGCGCAGGAGCGTCGTTTTGCCACAACCGGACGGCCCGAGCAGGGCGAGCAGCTCGCCGGACTCGATCTCGAACGAGACGACGTCGAGCGCCCGGACCTGGCCGAACGTCTTGGTGACCCGCTCGAGCGTGACGCCACTCATGTGCCCTCCCGCTGTTCGATGGCACGAGCGCCCGCCAAGATCCGGACTGTCTGCCCGCGGTTCCAGTAGACCACGATCGCGGACAGGACGAACAGCACGACGAAGCTGATCGTGGTCACCGCGGCCAGGCGGTTGAACGAGCCCGGCTCGCCGGAGTAGGAGCGGATCGCCGCGGCGCTCCAGATCGGGATCGTGTACACGCCCCGGGCGACCGTCTGGACCATGGCGAACTCGCCGAAGCTCGTTGCAAAGGCGAGGAGCGCGCCGCTCACGATCCCGGGCGTGATGTTCGGCAGCACGACCCGTCGGACGATCTGGAACGGGCTGGCGCCACACGTCTCGGCCGCTTCGGAGAGTCGCTCGATCCCGGCCGCGGCCATCGCCCCGTCGACCGCCCAATAGAGAAACGGGAAGGCGATCGCGGCGTGGCCGAGGACGAGGAGCGGGAACGTGCCCTGGAGTCCCGGCACCACGACGCCGGCGAACTGGAGCAGGGCGAAGCCGATGACCAGGTAGGGCAGCGCGAACGGGATCGCCGCGGCCAGCTCGATCACCGGCCGGATCCGCGGGTTGCGGACCCGGGCCCAGTAGGCAGCCGGCACGACCAGGGCGATGTCGAGGATCGCGGTGAGCGTGGCCAGGACGAGGGTCGTACCGAAGGCGCCCACGACCGTCGGGTCGCTGAAGACCCGGCTCCACCAGTCGAGCGTGTACCCGTCGGGCAGGATGTGGGCCGTCCAGCGGGTGGCCAGCGAGTAGATGACCACCGCGACCATCGGCAGCAGGAAGTAGACGAACAACCCGACGAACAGCAGCCGCTGGGCCCAGCGGGTCGTGGACGGCCGCCGACGGACGGAGTCCGGAGCGCGGTTGGCGGCGGCGATCGTGGTCACATTGGCGACCTCAGAACCAGCGCAGGGCGCGCCGGAGGAGCGCCCGGTAGGTCAGCAGCGAGACCGTGGCGATCGCCATCAGGACGACGGCGAGGACTCCCGCCCCGGCCGGCCCGAACAGGACGTCGGACTGCAGCGAGTTCCCGATCTGGAGCGTGATCAGGTGGACGGCCGTCCCGCCCGACTGGCCGGCCAGACCGTAGGCGATGCCGTAGATCCCGATCGACCAGGTGAAGATGAGGATCCAGCCGCCGACCAGGAACGGGGTCAGGATCGGCAGGCCCACCCGCCGCCAGAACTGCTGTCGGGTGGCGGACGCGGTCTGGGCCGCCTCCCACCAGTCGTCCCGGACGACGCCCATGGCGGGGATCGTCAGCAGCACGAACAGCGGGATGTTGGTGTACTCGTAGGCAAACAGGAGGGCAATGAACGAGCTCGAGCGGGGCGGTTCGAAGGCGATCCCCAAGGCCTGGATGGCGAGCGTCAGCATGCCCACCACGCCGAGCGTCGCGAGGTAGGCGAACGCGAGGCCGATCCCGCCGAAGTTCGCGGCGACGTTGAGCAGGCCCAGCCAGAACGCCCGTGGGCCGGCGAGCATCCGGCTGACGAGCCAGGCGACCGGTGACCCGATGATGAGGGTCGCGCTGGCCGACACGACCGCCAGCTCGAGGCTGGTGACGATGGCATCCTGGTTCGCGGCCTGGCCGAGCACCTTCGTCCAGTTGTCAAGGGTGAAGCCGCTCGCACCCCAGACGGTCTGGGCCACCAGGACGATGGCGGGCCCGAGCAGGCAGGCACCGACCAGCATGAGGAGCGGGATGGCGGGGCCCCAGGCCGCGCCAAAGGAGCGGAGGCGACCCGCCGGGGTCGCCTCCGGAGCCGACACACCCAGAGGCGCGGCCGTCCCCGTCGCCTGGTCGGCGGCAGGGGCGGTCGGCTGCTGCGCCTTCACGTCGGTCCGTCAGAGCTGAGTCGGGTGCCTCAGGGCGCCGTGACCTGGTTCTGCCAGATATCGGCGATCTTGGCGAGGTCGATCTTCGACGTGTCGACCAGCTGGACGGCCTTGTACTGGTCGTCCGGGAGCCACAGGGTCTTCGCGTCGGCCGGCAGCGTGAGGTCGCCGGAGACGTACCGGATCGGGCGGGCGCCGAACTTGGCGAAGATGGTCTGGCCCTGGTCGCTGAGGACCCAGTCCATGAACATCTCGTCGAAGTCCATGTGGGCCGTGTCGTACGTGTTGGCGATGATCGCCGACGGGGCGTAGATCGAGCCGTCGGTCGGGATGACCACCTGGGCGCCGACGTTCTTGGCCTTCATCTTGCTGGCCAGCGCGATGAGGTTGAAGTCGTACTTGATCTGGATCGGGACTTCGCCCTTCTCGAACGTGTCCGCGTTGCCCTCGGAGGAGGCCAGGTTCTTGACCATCGCCTTGGCGTAGGCAATGCCCTTGGTGTAGTCCTCCATGGTGCCGCCGGCGGCCAGGTTCATCGCCACGAAGGCCATCGTGGCCGTGCCCGACGAGCCCGGCTTGCCGAGCCCGACGAGGCCCTTGTAGTCGGCCTTGGCGAGGTCCGCCCAGGTCGTGGGGACGGCGATGTTCTTCGACTTCAGAACGTCGGTGTTGACAACGAAGCCCGGGACGCCCACGAAGGTGGCGACCCAGCCGCCTTTGGCGCCCTTGAGGTAGGCCGCCAGGTTCCCGGCGGTCGACGGGGTGTAGGCGGGCAGGACGCCCTTGGCCTCGGCCTGGCTCGCGAACAGGATCCCGATGTCGGCCAGACCGGCCTTCGGGTTGTTCTTCTCGGCGTCGAAGGCCGTGATCTCCTCGGCGGACGACATGTCCTCGCCGAGCGAGCGGCTCGGGTTGCAGGTGAATCCGTTGGTCGAGCAGAACTGGGCGAACTCCTCGCCGTAGTTGGCCCAGTCGTTCGGAGCCCCGTAGGTCGCGAACGTCTTGGCCTGCTCCGCGGCCTTGGTCTTGTCGGCGGCTGCCTTCCAGTCGCCGGCGCCGCTGCTACAGGCGTTGACCATGAGCAGGCCTGCCGCCCCCAGCGCGAGCAGTCGGGTTCCCTTGAGCTTCAACGTGCATCTCCCTCTAGCGGCGTGTCAGCACGCGACGGTCAGTGGTCCGCGCGCGTGCCCGGCTGCGAGGACACCCGGTGAGGTGTCCCGTCGGTCACCTTCGGGGCACCGGGTGAACGCCGGATTTGTGTTCTGTGAACAGCACCACGACCGCCCAGCAACGAGACGTTGACCAAGTCTCGGTACGGTTCGGCCGTGGCGCAGTCACTGTCGCCGTCCGGCGACGATGGGCGATCTCTGGAGGAAGCGGATGCCGTACGCAGACAGCGCGGCCACGGCTCGGCGCTGGGCGACCGACCGGGCCATCGATCTCTGGGCGGTCTTCGCGGGTGACCTCGATCGGGTCACCCTGGAGACGCTGACCGGTGCGCTCGCACAGGCTCGACGGGATGGCGCCCGGGTGGCGGTCATCGCGGCCCGCCCGGCGACGTCCCGAGAACGAGGGCTCGCCGACCACGTCGTCGATGGGCCGGCGGCCCCGACGCCCTTCGGCCTGTTCCGGGCCCTGGAGACGGCCGGCCTCGGGGACGCGCGCCGCCTGGGAGTTCTGGGCGGCTCGGTCGCGGTGCTCGAGGCGGGTCACCGCGCAGGAGCGGGCGCGATCGTCGGCCTTGCGCCGGCCGATCCCACGGCCCGTCGGCAACTCCTGGCGGGTCAGCCTGACCTCATCGTCGAGGCCAGTGGCTTTGCGGCCGTGGATGCCGAGCGCTACGCCAGTGGACGTGCCCACCGGCAACGGGTGCTGCTCAACCCGGGCCCCGCCGTGGTCAGCGACCGGGTCCACCGGGCCATCTCCGGCCCGGACCTGTGCCACCGAGAACCGGAGTACGAGGCGCTCTTCTCGGCCGTCCGCTCGAAGCTCCTGCACGTCGCGGGTGTCGGTGACGACTGGGCCGTTGCCCTCATCGCCGGGAGCGGGACGGCCGCACTGGAGGCGATGACCGGGGCGCTCGTCCGACCCGGGCGGAAGCTCCTCGTCTGCCAGAACGGTGTCTATGGCGAGCGGATCGCCACGATCGCTGATCGCCTGGGCGTCGAGGTCGCTCCCTTGACCAGCCCACATGTCGAGCCGATCCACCCCGCGCTGGTCGCGGCCATGCTCGACGGGGGAGCCCCGATCGATGCTGTGGCAATCGTCCACCACGAGACGACCACCGGACTGCTCAACCCTGTCCATGACATCGCCGCGGTCGCCAACGACCGCAATGTCCTGGTCATCACCGACGCGATCAGCTCGTTCGGTGCCGAGGAGCTCCGGATCGTGGAATCCGGCATCGACATCGTCGCCGGCACGTCGAACAAGTGTCTCCACGGTCTTCCGGGGGTGGCCTTCGTCCTGCTCTCACCGCGAGCCCAGGCACGCGCGACAGACGTTCCGCCGCGTTCGCTCTACTTCGACATCCCGAACTACCTGCGGGCCCAGGCGAAGCGAACGGTGCCATTCACGCCGGCCACGCCGGCCATCTACGCGCTCGATGCCGCGCTCGATGAGCTGCTCGACGAGGGCGTCGAGCACCGGCGGGAGCACTACCGGGCCCGGATGGCCTATCTCGATGGGGAGTTCGCGCGGCTCGGCCTCGAGCCGATCGTGGAGCCCGCCTACCGCTCCGCCTCGGTTCGCAGCCTGCCGCTACCGACCGGTAGCACCTACGAGCAGCTCCACGACGCCGTGAAGCGCGACGGCTATGTCATCTACGCGGGCCTCGGGACGGCCGCGACCACCGGCTTCCGCGTGTGCGCGCTCGGGGCGCTCGAGATCGGCGCGCTGGAGGGCTTCATCGCCTCCCTCGAGCGAGCCATCGAAGACATCCGACCGCCCACGACCGTTCTCTGATTGGATCCACCCGACCCTGACCAGCCCAACCGTTCTCTCGGCATGAACAAGGAGACCATCCCGATGATCACCCCCTCCGAGTCGTTCCCGGTCGCCCGCTACCCGTGGCTCGGGCACGAGCGATCCGGCCGGTTCACCTACCGGCGCGAGTACCGCGGCCCGGTCCAGGCCGTCATCCTCGACTGGGCCGGCACGACCCAGGACCATGGTGTCTTCGCGCCGTCGGTCGTGTTCATCGACCTCTTCCGCGACTACGGCGTCCAACTCACCATGGCCCAGGCCCGCCGACCGATGGGACTGTTCAAGCTGGACCACATTCGGGCGATCGCCACGGATCCTGAGGTCGCCACGGCCTGGCAAGGCGTCCATGGCAGGCCGTGCACGGAGGACGACGTCCGGAAGATGTTCGAGGACTTCAAGCCGATGCAGGAAGCGGCCATGACGACCTACGCGACGCTCATCCCGGGCACGGTCGAGACGGTCGACGAGTTGCGCCGGCGCGGCTGCAGGATCGGGTCGACGACGGGCTACACGCGGGCGGCGGCCGACATCGCGGCCACCGAGGCGCGCCGGCAGGGCTTCTGGGCGGATGCCACGGTCTGCGCCGACGAAGTCCCGGCCGGTCGCCCGGAACCGTGGATGGTCCTCCGGAACATGGAGATCCTGGGTGTCTTCCCGCCGGCCGCCGTCGTCAAGATCGGAGACACGAAGATCGACATCGACGAGGGCATCAACGCCGGCTGCTGGACGGTCGGCGTATCGCGGACCGGGAACTACGTCGGACGCAACGAGGACGACTTCTTCGCCTTGCCGGTCCAGGAGCAGGAGGCGCTCGTCGCCGACGCCGACGACCTCCTCCGCCGCCAGGGTGCTCACTACGTGGTCGAGTCGATCGCCGACGTCATCCCCGTCGTCGACGATATCGAGCGGCGGCTCGGGCGAGGCGATCGCCCGTGACCAGCGCGGAAACTGGACGGCATGGCCCAGCGCCGCTCCGGCGGACCGAACCGCTTGGTGGTGCGTCCCCCGCGGACGTGGCTCGGCCCCTGGCGGAGGGCGATTCGAACCGCGACCGGCGCCGGGCGGCCTGGCAGGCGGCGAACCTCGACCGCGAGACGCAGGATCTCCTCGATGAGGATGCTCGCTACTTCCTTCACCAGACGCTGTCGACGCCCTGCCTCAACGCCTTGTCGGGGGCCGAGGGCGCAGAGCTCATCGATCTGGAAGGCCGTCGCTACCTCGACTTCCACGGCAACAGCGTCCACCAGGTCGGCTTCGGCAATCCGGCCGTCATCGCGGCGATCAAGGCCCAGCTCGACGCTCTGCCGTTCTCGACCCGGCGCTACACGAACCGCCCGGCGGTGGCGCTCGCGAAGAAGCTGGCCCAGCTCGCGCCGGGCGACCTGTCGCGGGTCCTGTTCACGACCGGCGGTGCGTCGGCGATCAGCGTGGCGATCCAGCTCGCTCGGGTCGCGACCGGTCGCCACAAGACGATCTCGATGTGGGACGCGTTCCACGGCGGCACGCTCGACACGATCTCGGTCGGCGGCGAAGCGGCGTTCCGGGCCGGGATCGGGCCGCTCATGGCGGGGACAGAGCACGTCCCGCCTCCGGATCCGTTCCGGTGCCCCTTCGATTGCCGTGGTCGAGCCGGTGCCTGCGACCTCGCCTGTGCGAACTACGTGGAGTACGTGCTCGAGAAGGAGGGCGATGTCGCGGCGGTCATCGCCGAGTCCGTCAGGAACACGCCGTACATCCCGCCCCCCGGCTACTGGAAAGCCGTGCGGGCAGCATGCGACCGCCACGGCGCACTCCTCATCCTCGATGAGATCCCCCATGCCCTCGGCCGGACCGGCGCTTTCTTCACCTGCGAGAACTTCGGGGTCGTGCCGGACATGCTCGTCATCGGCAAGGGGCTCGGCGGCGGCGTCTTCCCGCTCGCCGCGGTGATCGCCCGCGAGGACCTCAATGTCGCTGCGGACCGCGCCATCGGCCACTTCACGCACGAGAAGAACCCGGTCGCCTGTGCCGCGGGACTCGCCGCAATCGAGGAGATCGAGCGGAACGATCTGGTCGAGCACGCCCGAACGCTCGGCGCCTGGACCCTCGCGCGCCTGCGCGAACTGATGGAGCGCCACCCGCTCGTCGGCGACGTCCGGGGGCTCGGGCTCCTGCTCGGAGTAGAGCTCGTCCGCGATCGTGCTACCCGCGAGCGCGCGATCGACGAAACAGAGGCTGTGATGTACGCGGCCCTCAGTCGCGGCCTGAACTTCAAGACGACGATGGGCAACGTCATCAACCTCAGCCCGCCGCTGACCATCACCCGCCAACAGATGGAGCGGGCGCTCGGCATCCTCGAGGCGAGCATCGCGGACGTGGAGTCCTTTCCCTCCTGATCCTCGTCAGCTTCCGCCCGGTCGCGAACCGGACGCATCTGTTAATGCCCGTTTACCACCCGCGAACACCTCGGATATCGCGCCCTCAGACACTGGTCAGGGCTAGAGCGCCGTTGAGTCCCAATGTTCCCGGCGCATGACTGGAGGGTCTGTTGTTGTACGCAACCATCCGCAAGCGAATCGTGCTCGGCTTCGCCGTCCTCATGACGTTGGCCATCGCCGTCGGCCCTGTCGTGGCCGAGAGTCCGGCGCCGACGCTGCCGACCGGTGAAATGGGCGACCTGGCCGGATCCGGCGCGACGTTCCCGGCGCTCCTGTACAAGTCCTGGGAGGCGGCCTTCGCGCGCAGGTACCCGGCGACCTTCGACGCTGGCGGGGACAAGACCAAAGGGCTCGTCATGAGCTACAACGCGGTCGGATCTGGTGCCGGGATCAAGAACTTCTACGGCTCCGATGCGCGCAAGCCGAGCCAGCTGTTCAGCGGGTCCGATGCACTCCTGACCGAGGCTGACAAGACCGCGATCACCGCCGGAGTGGGCAGCTACGTGATGATCCCGACCTCTCTGGGCCCCATTGCGGCGGTCTACAACCTGGTCGGCCTCAAGCAGAAGGTGAGCGCGACGAGTTCCGTGACCCGTGCCGCGACGCTCCGTCTGGACGGGCCGACGATCGGCAAGATCTACGCCGGCTTCATCAAGAAGTGGAACGATCCGGCGATCAAGAAGCTCAACCCGCTCATCACGAACCTCCCGAACCTGTCGATCGAGCCGGTCTATCGCGCGGACGGGTCGGGCACCACGTTCATCTGGACCTCGTACCTGAACAAGGTCAGCTCGATCTGGACGACCGCCCTCGGCAACAAGCCGTCGAAGACGATGGCGGACAAGATCTCCACCATGGACTCCAGGGCCAACGCGGTCGGCGCTCCCGGCAACGAGGGAGTGTCCGTAACCGTCAGCCAGGATCGCGGCTCGATCGGCTATGTCGAGCTCGGCTTCGCGCTGCAGCTCGGCCTCAAGTACGCGTGGATCCGTACCGGCGACTCACCGAAGGCCTATTTCGTCCCGCCGACGGTGGCGGGAGCCCAGGCTGCTGCTGCCGCCGCCTACCGGGCCGGCACTGCCACGGACCCGGTCAACCCGGGCACCGTGGAGTCGGGCACGTTCTACCAGCCGGTGAACCAGAAGGGCGCGACTTCCTACCCGATCTCCGGGTACACGTGGGTCCTCCTCTACGGCGACTACAAGGGGGCCAACGACCCGGGTCTGAACAAGACCACAGCGATCATCGCCTTCTTCAACTGGACCCTCAGCCCGAGCGGAGGACAGGCGATCATGTCCCGCATCGGCTACAGCTCGCTACCGCCGAGCGTGGCCCAGGCCGCCCGAAACGAGCTCCACAAGCTCAAGTACAACGGCGTCACCGTCTGGCCGTAAGCCTGTCGGTTCTCTCCGTGCGTGACGGCCGGCGTCAAGCCGCCGACGGCCGTCACGCACGCCCCTTGCCCGATCTGCCCCGGAGGCTTCTCCCCTGATCTCCGAACCGCCGGTCAGTGCCACGCTTCCCGCGTCGACCCGTCGTCGACTCCGGCGCCCCCGGAGGGGCCCCTCTCCAGACTTCCTGTTCCACAAGCTCACCCTCCTGGCGACGGCTGGCGCGGGCATCCTCCTGGTCGTCCTGTTCGTGGTCCTCGTCGAGCAGTCGTGGCCCATCTGGACGGAATATGGGATCCTCCCGTTCCTCACGACGACCACTTGGGCGCCGAACTACGTCGATCCGAACACGGGCGTGACATCGGTCCAGATCGGCGCTGTACCGATGATCGCCGGGACTGTCCTGTCCGCGGTCATCGGTCTCTTCGTGGCCGCGCCGGTCGGAGTCCTCGTTGCGATCTTCCTGGCCGAGTTCGCTCCGCGGCGGCTGTCGCTGATCCTGACCTTCATCATCGAGTTGATCGCAGCTATCCCGAGTGTCGTCATCGGCCTGTGGGGGCTGTACATCTTCGCCCCGTTCGTCCGGGACACGCTGCAGTGGTACATCGCCTCGACCATCGGCCAGGTCATTCCGCTGTTCGCCGAGGACCCGCAACGGCCATCGCCGTTCTCGGTCTTCACTGCCGGTATGGTCCTCGCGATCATGATCATGCCGATGGTGATCGCGATCACCCGCGAGGTCATCCGTTCGGTTCCGCTGTCGCTGCGCGAGGGCCACACCGGGCTCGGGGCGACACACTGGGAGACCATCCGGCGGGTGGTCCTGCCCACGGCCCGCATCGGCATCCTCGGAGGGATCATGCTCGCCTTTGGGCGAGCGGTCGGCGAGACGATCGCGGTCACCATGGTCATCGGGAACATCGACCAGGTCCCGCCGAGCGTCTTCCAGCCCGGCCAGACCATCGCCAGCAAGATCGCCACGAACCTCGGAGACATCACCGACCGGATCGAGCTGGCCGGCCTGATCGGGCTCGGCGTCGTCCTGCTGTTCGTCACGGTGACCCTCTCGGCCGTCGTTCGCGTGGCGGCGCGCCGGATGTCCATGTCGTACAGCGGAGGATGAAGATGGCGACATCCGCGCGCAGCGCAGGCGCCCGATTGCTCGAGGCTCCGACCGGTCGGGAGCGGGCACGATTCCGCGCCGACCGGATGATCCGGATCGTGGCCCTCGGGGCGACCCTCCTGACGATCACGCCGCTGGCCGCGATCATCGTCTTCGTCGTCGCGCGGGGACTGCCGACGCTGACCATCTCGTTCCTCGTTCGGTCCGCCGGCGCACCCGACAACCCGGGCGCTCTGAATGCGATCGTGGGCTCGCTCCAGATGGTGCCCATCGCCCTCGTCATGAGTGGGTTCGCGGGCCTGCTGGCCGGGATCTACCTCGCGGAGTTCGCCGGAAGTCGGGTGGCCGGGGCGTTCAGCTTCATCGTCGATGTTCTGCTCGGGGTGCCGTCGATCATCGCCGGCCTGCTCGTCTACAGCACGCTGGTCGCGGTCGCCGGGTCGAGCGCGCTCGCCGGGTCCGTGGCGCTCGCGGTCGTCATGTTTCCGATCGTCATCCGGACCACCGTAGAGGTGCTCCGCCTCGTTCCGAACTCGCTCCGGGAGGCGTCTCTCGCCCTCGGCGTCTCGACCTGGCGAACAGTCGTCTCGGTCGTCCTGCAGGTCGCCCGAGCCGGTCTCCTGACCGGGGTCATGCTCGCCTTCGCCCGCGGATTCGGTGAGACCGCGCCACTCCTGTTCACGGCGCGCGGCTCGGATGCGCTCAACATCGGCCACCTGAGCGAGCCGATGTCGGCCTTGCCCCTGTACGTGTACCAGAACTCGCGCCTGCCGAGCGACTTCTTCGTCTCGCAGGCCTGGTCGGCCGCGATCGTCCTTCTCGCGATCGTCCTCGCGATCAACGTCATCGTTCGGGGGCGATCCGTGAACGCTCGAGTCGACTGATGACCGCAACGCCGACGGCCGTAGCGACCCGGGAGAGCACGCCGACCGCCAGGGGCGCCGCAGGCCACCAGGCTGAAGTCGGCCTTCGGCTCGATGGGGTCAGCGCCTTCTACGGGGATTTCCGGGCCGTCCGTGACGTGACCCTGGAGGTCCGTCCGATGGCCGTGACCGCCTTGATCGGGCCATCCGGTTGCGGCAAGAGTACGGTGCTTCGGACGCTGAACCGGATGCACGAGACGATCGGCGGGGCACGTGTCGAGGGCTCCGTCCGCCTTGATGGCATCGACATCTACCGCCCGGACGTGGATCCGATCCGGGTCCGGAGGCTGGTCGGGATGGTCTTCCAGAGACCCAATCCGTTTCCGTCCATGTCGATCTACGAGAACGTCGCGTCGGGCGTACGGCTGGGCGGCCTGCGCGACCGGCGTCAACTCGACGAGGTCGTCGAGCGCAGCCTTCGGCGGGCAGCCCTGTGGGATGAGGTGAAGGACAAGCGGCATCACCCGGGGACTTCCCTGTCGGGCGGTCAGCAGCAGCGGCTGTGCATCGCCCGGACGATCGCCGTCGAGCCCGAGGCGATCCTCATGGACGAGCCCTGCTCGGCGCTCGATCCGGTGTCGACGCGCCACATCGAGGAGCTCATCGCCGAGCTCCGCCGCACGTTCACGATCATGATCGTCACCCACAACTTGGCCCAGGCCGCACGCGTCAGCGACGACACGGCGTTCTTCACGATGGGCGACGACCGAGCCGGCTTCCTCGTGGAAGCTGGACCGACGACGACGATGTTCACCAGTCCCACGAACCGACTGACCGAGGACTACGTGGCCGGCCGGTTCGGCTGATCACGTTCCGTTCGGAGGATTCGCAGTGCTCCGCCGCACCTTGTCGCTCCTGCTCCTCGCATTCGTGGTCGCGGTCGTCATGGCCGCCTGCCGGCCGCCGATTGCAGCCGACAGCCAGAGTCCCGGCGCGACCCCCGAGCCAACCGACTCGCCGCCGCCCGCCGCGGCGCTCAAGCCGGACGTCCAGCTGAACGTTGAGATCCACCTGTTCCGAGGGTACGGGGCCGCAGACAGTCCGCTCCTCTACGCTCAGGCCCTCGACTCTTTCCGCGCTGTGAACCTCGTGGCCGACCTCATCCCGCCGATCGCCGGCTACGACCCGTTCGCGGTCGCGCCCGCCGCCGACACCGTCCAGGTATGGGTCGGGACGGCCGCTGACGTGGCGCCATCGGTGGCCGCCGGCCTCGAACTTGTCGCAGTGGGCGAACTCGAGGGCAACGATCCGACGGTGCTGGTGGCCCCGGCGAAGACGTACCCGAAGAACAACGCAGCGTTGGCCCGGAAGACGGTCCTCGCCGACACCAGGGGCGCGGCCAACTCCCTCCGGGCGGCCCTCGTCGCTGCCCACGTCGCCCCCGGGCAGGTCACGATCCGGATGCCAGACGATCCCGCGGCTCCGTTTGACCCGACCCCGCTTCTGTACGGCACCGCGGCGGCGGCGGTCGTCTCCGTCTATGACGGATGGGCGCGAATCCAGGAGGGCCAGGTGGCGGCCGGCGGACGGTCCGACGCGTTCGTCGAAACGTCGATCCGTGCGTCTGCCGAGGGGCTCCTCGGAGAGCTGATCTGGGTCCAGAAGTCGGATCTCACCACGGTCCGATCCCGTTCTGGCGTCGCCGCGCTCCTGGGCGTCATCGCGCAGACTCAGGTCGCCTGCGCCAACGCCATCGAGGACTGCGCCTCGGCCGCCTCGGCACAGAGCGACCGATCGCCGGAGGGCATCGCCTGGTCCATCGACCAGCTCGATCGGACGATCTTCCCGGCGCCCGACGGGATCGTCCACATCGACCCGGGCGCATGGCAACGCACGATCGCCGCGACGCAAGCCGCCGGGGTCGCGGCCGTGGACAAGCTGTCATTCACGAACCAGGTCGTCGATGACGTCTTCCGCTCGATCAGCGGGTCACTCGACCTGACGGGCGCGAACTGGAAGCCGCGCGACGACCTGAAGCTCATCCCATGATCGCCGCCACTGAGTCCCAGGAGGAGTCGTGCATGGCCGTCGATGTCCACCGCCTTGAACCTGCCGGCCCGGACGTGACCGCTGGGCCCATGTCATCCGGGACTGAAAGCCGATCAGGCCAGACGGCGGCCGAGGCGGCCGAGGCGGCCGTGGGTCGGCTCGAGATCCGCGATCTCAACTGCTACTACGGCAGGTTCCGGGCCGTTCGGGACGTCACGGTGACGATTCGTCCCAATGCGGTGACCGCGATCATCGGGCCCTCCGGGTGCGGCAAGACCACGTTCCTGCGTTCGCTCAACCGGATGCACGAGATCACGCCGCAGGCCCGGATCGAAGGCTCGATCCTTCTCGACGGAATCGACATCTACGGTCCCGATGTCGACCCGGTCCAGCTCCGCCGTGTCGTCGGGATGGTGTTCCAGCGGCCGAATCCGTTCCCGACGATGTCCATCTACGACAACGTCGCGGCCGGTCTCCGGCTCACCGGACGCCGGTCCCGGGCCGGCCTCGACGAGGTCGTCGAGCGTTCGTTGCGCCGGGCCGCCCTGTGGGGCGAGGTGAAGGACAAGCTGAAGGCAAACGGGATGTCGCTCTCGGGCGGCCAGCAGCAGCGGCTGTGCATCGCCCGGGCCCTGGCGGTCGACCCGGAGGTCCTCCTCATGGACGAGCCGGCCTCGGCGCTCGATCCGATGGCGACGCTCCGCATCGAGGAACTGATCGCCGAATTGCGCGCGAACTACACGATCGTCATCGTCACGCACAATATGCAGCAGGCCTCGCGCGTCAGTGACCAGACCGCGTTCTTCACGATGGACGAGGACCGTGCCGGCTACCTCGTCGAGGTCGGCGAAACTCCGACGATCTTCACGAGTCCGCGGGAGCGCCTGACGGAGGACTATGTGTCCGGCAGGTTCGGCTAGTGACGGCGCCAGGGCGCTCGTTGACGAGACGGACACACGCCGCTAACACGACCTCGGCAGGCTGGCAGCCGTACCCCCGAATTCCACTTGGCCGAGCGCCTCCCACGCTTCGGCTGCTCGTCGGACCGAGGGCCCGGCCCGCTCCTCTGGCCGGGCCCTCGTGTTCCGGCACGCAGCGGTCGCCGTCACCAACCCAGATCGCGCGCGA
>JANMQO010000117.1:0-2298 GCA_031370565.1 Chloroflexota bacterium | reverse complement strand
GCTGCCGATGGTGCCCGAGACGGTGCTGGCGGTGCTTGCGCTGGGGCGGCTGCGGGCCGTCTTCAGCCCGATCTTCAGTGGCTATGCGGCGCCGGCGGTGGCGGCCCGGCTGGCCGCCTTCGAGGCGACCCACCTGATCACGGCCGACGGGTTCCTCCGACGCGGCTCGGTGGTTCCGCTCAAGGCCGTCGCGGATGAGGCGGCGGCGGCCGTGCCGACGATCCGGACGGTCGTCGTCGTGCGCCGGATGGGCCGGGCGGCGCTCGATGTGCCGATGACCACGGGGCGCGACGTGGAGTGGCTGCCCGGTACTGACGCAGGCCCGCCGACCGACGCTCTCGCGACCTCGCCCCGGCCGTCCAAGTCCCCCGAGCCGGTGCCGTCCGAGCCGCCCGTCCCGCCGACCGACCCCGAGACGCCGTACATGGTCATCTACACCTCGGGCACGACCGGCCGCCCCAAGGGGACCGTCCACGTCCATGGCGGCTTCCCGATCAAGGCCGCCCAGGACCTCGCCCACACGTTCGATCTGCGTCCGGGCGACGCCCTGTGCTGGTTCACCGACCTCGGCTGGATGATGGGTCCATGGGCGATCAGCGGCGCCCTGCTGCTCGGCGCCCGGCTCGTGCTCTACGAGGGCGCGCCGGACTGGCCGGACGCGGGCCGACTGTGGTCGCTCGTGGCGCGCCACCGGATCACCCATTTCGGGCTGAGCCCCACGCTCATCCGGGCGCTCCGGGTCCACGGCGAGGCTCCAGTTCGGGACCACGATCTCAGCTCCCTCCGGGTGATCGGTTCGACCGGGGAGCCATGGAACCCCGATCCCTGGCGCTGGTGCTTCGACATCGTCGGCGGTGGTCGGCTGCCGATCGTCAACTACTCGGGCGGGACGGAGGTCTCGGGCGGGATCGTGGGTTGCTCGCTCCTCCGGCCGATCCGTCCGACCAGCTTCAACGGGCCGTGCGTCGGGATGGCCGCGGACATCGTCGACGCCGTGGGCCAACCGGTTCGCGGCGAAGTCGGCGAGCTGGCCATCCGGGCGCCGTGGCCGGGCATGACCCGCGGCTTCTGGGCCAAACCGGACGATGCACGCTATCTCGAGACGTACTGGCGGCGGATCCCCGGCCTGTGGCTCCACGGCGACTGGGCGGCCACCGATGCCGACGGGTACTGGTACATCCACGGCCGCTCGGACGACACGCTCAAGGTCGCCGGCAAGCGCATCGGGCCGGCCGAGGTCGAAGCCTGCGCGGTGGCCCACCCGGCCGTCCTGGCGGCTGCCGCGATCGGCGTGCCCGACGAGCTCAAGGGCGAGGCGATCGTCGTCCTGTGCGTGCCGCGTCCGGGTGTTGCCTGGGACGCGGGCCTGGCGGCCGCCGTCGCCGAGCTCGTCGTGCGCGATCTGGGCAAACCCGTTCGGCCCAAAGCCGTCGCGGTCGTGCCGGATCTGCCCCGGACCCGGAGCGGCAAGATCATGCGCCGGGTCGCCCGCGCCGCCTGGCTCGGCCTCGATCCGGGTGACCTGTCCGCCCTCGAGAACCCCGCGGCCGTCGACGCGATCGCCCGGGCGGGCGGTCGGTCCACCTGACGCTCGGCTCGACCGACCTTCCGACCGACTGACGCTCGGCCCGGTTCAGACCGAACGTGTCTGCGGGGCGTCGCGGTCGTCGACGGCGGTGCTGCAGGTCGGGCAGTACCAGCGAGCCTCGAGGGGCGTCCCGCAGGTCGCGTGGCGGAGGAGTTCGTGGCCGCCATCGTCGGAGCCGAGGTGACGCGTACCCCAATCGGCGAGCAGGCGGAGCGCACTGGCCAGGTCACGGCCGTCGCCGCTCAGCGTGTACTCCATCCGCGGCGGCCGCTGCGAGTAGGGCGTTGGCACCACGATGCCCTCGCGTTCGAGCCGGCGGAGCCGGTCGGACAGGATGTTCGGGGCGATCCCCGGCAGCGCGTCCGACAGCTCGTTGAACCGACGTGCGCCATCGAGCAGGACCTCGACCAGGAGCAGGCTCCAACGGTCGCCGACGCGATCGAGCGCCACGGCCAGGGCGGTCACCGGCGGCGGCTCGAGGGGAGCTTCGGACGGTGGGTCGGTTGGGCTCGGCATGGCACCCATGGTAGGCGACGGGATCGGTGTTTCGAGTGCTTGCGCGTTCCCGCTGAGAGTAGTAACTTGCAAGTCACAAGTCTACGACAACGTGGCGCGGCAACGCGAGAGCGCACAGGAGCAGCAGGACCATGAGTATCACGGAAGAAATCCAGGCGACGATCGAGCTGGTTGCCGCAACCGTCGGGCCGTCG
>JANMQO010000116.1:0-2531 GCA_031370565.1 Chloroflexota bacterium | reverse complement strand
CAGCGGCAGCTCGTCGGGCTCATAACCCGAAGGTCGGCGGTTCGAATCCGCCCCCCGCAACCAAGCCGCATATCGCCTGAACCCCGGGTCCCGACCACCCGGGGTTCTTCTTTGTCCCGGATCGGTCGGTCGGCCCGTTTGAGATCCGTCGCCAGCGTGCGACACTCCGCCCGGCTTACTCCCAGCGAAACGTGCGCGTGGTCAGCAGCGCCGCCGCCACACCCCAGACGGCCAGCAGTGCCAGGGGCCCGCGGGGATCGCCCGGTGCCGCACCAAGCCCGATCCGGAACGCGTCGGACAAGGCGGCCGCCGGCAGGATCCGGGCGAGGTCGGCGAGGATCCCCGGCAGGTGATCGATCGGCAGGACGACGCCACCGAGCAGCAGCAGGACGAGAAAGAGTCCATTCGCCAAGGCGAGCGTGGCTTCGGCCCGGAGCGTGCCCGCCATGAGCAGCCCGAGCCCGGCAAAGGCGAGTGTCCCGAGTCCGAACGCCGTCCCGACGACGACGATGTTGGCACCCGGTCCGGGGGACCAACCGAAGGCCAGTCCGCCCACGCCCAGGACGAGCGCGACCTGACCGAGCTCGACGAGAAGGACCGTCACGATCTTGGCCGCCATGAGCCCGGAGCGGGGCAGGGGCGACCCGCCGAGGCGCTTCAGGACCCCGTAGGAGCGCTCGAAGGCGGTTGCGATCCCGAGGTTGACCAGGCTGGTCGAGATGACGGCGAGGGCGAGAATGCCCGGCACGAGGAAGCCGCTGCCTCCGGCGTCGAAGGCGGGCACAATCGACAGGAAGACGAGCAGGACGAGCGGGATCACGATGGTCACGAACAGGTTCTCGCCTCGTCGCGAGAGGAGTCGGAGCTCCATCCCGACCTGGGCGAGCGTGGCCTGCAGCGCGGACGCGGCATTCCCACCGAGGGCGGGCTGGTACCGGCCGGGTCGTCCGGTGGTCATGCCGGCCCTCTCGGAGCGTCGCCAGCGACGGCCGACGGAGCAGCTTCCGGCACGCGGTCTCCGGTGAGCTCCAGGTAGCGCTCCTCGAGCGTCGCGGCGGTCGTGCGCAACTCGGCGATGAGGAGGCCGTGCGTGGCGCACCAGTCCGCCAACGTGGCCACCGCGGCGGGACCCGGCTCGACCGCGTCGAGGAGGTAGCGGCCGGCTGCTCCGTCGGGTCGAACCGTCGCGGCGGTCGCCGCGTCCCGGAACGCCTGCTCGAGGGTTTCCCGGTCCGTCTCGTCGAGGGTGGTGCTCAGCCGAAAGCGGAGCCGCAATGCTGCCCCTTGCGCCAGCTCGGCGATCGTGCCCGCGGCCACGATCCGGCCGCGGTCGATGATCGCGACCTGGTCGGCCAGCAGCTCCACGTCGGCCAGCTCGTGGGTCGTGAGCAGGACGGTCACACCGGCGGCGCGCAGGTCGACGATGAGCTCCCGGGTGGAGGCCTTGGCGGCCGGGTCCATACCGGCGGTCGGTTCGTCGAGCACCACGAGTTCGGGGCGGCCGACGAGCGCGAGGGCGAGCCCCAACCGCTGGCGCTGGCCACCCGACAGGACCCGATAGCGCGCAGTCCCGACGTCGCCCAGCCCGACGCGCTCCAGGAGCACGTCCGGATCGAGCGGGTCGCGATGGAACCGGGCGAACAGACGCAGGATCTCGCCGGGCCGGGCCTGCGGGTAGATCCCGCCTTGCTGGAGCATGAGCCCGATCCGGGCCCGCAGCGCCGCGCCGTCCCGGACGGGATCCAGGCCGAGCACCCGGACCGTGCCCTCGTCGGGCTGCCGGTATCCCTCGATGGTCTCGACCGTGGTTGTCTTGCCCGCGCCGTTGGGCCCAAGCAGGGCCACGATCGAGCCCGTCGGGACCGTCAGGTCGATCCCATCGACGACAGCCCGTCCGCCGTACCGCTTGCGCAGGCCGCGCACGACGATGGCCGGGTTGTCGCCGGCCTGGGTGGCTGTCGTCACCGCAGGATGGCGGCGAGCTGGCGCTCGAAGTCGGCCTTGGTCACCTCGCCGATCTGACGCGACTGGATGATCCCGTTGCGGTCGATGAAGTAGGTCTGCGGCGGGGCGGCGATCCGCCAGTCGCGGGCGTGCGTGCCGTCGTGGTCGGTCAGGCTCGGCCAGCTGGCTCCGAAGGACCGCTGGAAGCCGAGCGCGGCAGCGTCGTCGTCCTTGAACACGACCCCAACGATGGCCAACCCGTCTCCCGTATGCAGCGCGAGCTCGTCGCGGAAGAGTGGAAACTCATCCCGACAGGGCACGCACCACGATGCCCAGAAGTTGACGATGACCGGTCGGCCCCGGAAGGACGCCAGGTCCAGGGTCGCCCCGTCCAGCGTGGTGCCGGCCAGCGCCGGAGCAAGCGCGCCGGGTCCGGCCGGGGCTGTCGTGGATCCGCTGCCGATCGGTGCGGTGGCGCAACCTGCCAGCGCCAGGGCGAGCAGCCCGGCAGCGAACGCGTGCCGGGTCGACGAGCGCATCCTGGCGGGGGAACCGCAAGGCGCATGCAGGGAACGGCGTGGGCCCGC
>JANMQO010000103.1:0-20123 GCA_031370565.1 Chloroflexota bacterium | reverse complement strand
TCGGGCGAGCGGGCCAGCCCTGCGCTCCAGTACGAGCGCAAGCCCGCCCGGCCGTGGATCGTCGCATGACCGGTCACCTGGGCCGCGAACGGCGAGCTGAACACGCACTTGTCGGCCCAGTGGGCCGCGATCCGCTCCAGGTCGTGGGCGTTCCAGGCCTCGACCCACTCATGGGCGAATGCTTCGGCTGCGGCCTCGGTCAACACGTGCGCTTCCTCCAAGGCATGGGGGCTCCTGGAGCCCAGGGATGGTCAGACCGAATCAAACCTGGAGTGCCACCGCGGCGCCCGAGACACGCAGCCTGGGATCGTCTGCGGAGACGTGCAACCGGAGCAGGCTCGGGCGGCCCAGGTCGACGCCCTGGTGGATGACGATGTCGGCGGACAGGGCCACCAGCCGGAAGGTCCGGAGGTAGCCGCCGAACGCCGCCGCGGCCGCGCCGGTGGCGGGGTCCTCGCGGATGCCTCCGGGAGGGAATGGATCCCGGGCGTGCCAGACCGTCGGCGATTCGGGCCAGGTGAGGTGGACGGTCGGCCAGCCGGTGCGAGCCATGATCGCCGCCAGCGCGTCGAAGTCGTAGTCGAGATCGGCCAGCCGTGCCCGGGTCGCGACCGGGACGATCAGATGGTCGTTGCCGCCGAAGCCGACTGCGGCTGGATAGTGCGGGTGCAGGTCGGCTCGACTCCAGCGCAGCGCGGCCAGGCTCTCGTCGAGCTCGGCGTCGGTGGCACGGCGGGCGGACCCGGGCACGCTGATGAGAGTGGCCAGCGGACCGCGGGCCGGCCGCGCCTCGAGCTCGACGGAGATCCGGCCGACGTTCGTCACGAGACCGATCGGGTGCAGCGAGCCGGTCGTCTCGCCGATGGCCACCCCGGTCGCGATCGTGGCATGGCCGCAGAAGGGGACCTCCGCCCGGGGCGAGAAGTAGCGGATGCGCAGGTCCGCATCGGGATAGCCGGCCAGACCGGTCACGAACGCGGTCTCGGAGTACCCGACGTCCGTTGCGATTCGCTGCATCTCGGCGTCGCTCAGCACGTCCGCCTCGAGCACCACCCCTGCGGGGTTGCCACCCGCCGGGCTGTCCGTGAACGCGGCGTAGCGCAGGACCTGGGTTGCGGGTGTCGGTACCGGCATGGTTCAGACGTCCGGGTCGACCTGGGGCGGGAGCTCGCCGGCCATGGGCTCGATGGTGGGTCGGCGGTGCACCCGCGTGTCGCGGATCCGGAGCACGACGATGGACGCGACGACGTAGCTGGCGGCCATCACCCCGAACGCGATCGGGAAGCCCCGCTCGTTGCCGAGCGTGCCGATCAGCGCGCCGAGGCCGCCCGCCCAGACCGCGCCGACCGCGAACATCAAGGTGAAGTAGCCGCTGAACGCGATGTCGCGAATGGCCGGCCGGGCCGTCTCAGCGAGGAGCGCTTGGAGCAGCGAGCTCTCCACGAACACGAAGGCACTCATGAGCCCGAGCGCGAGCCAGATGAGCGGCTGGTCCGGCCCGGCCACGACGAGCAGGGCGAGCGCGGTGGCCCCGGCAAGGTACGTCGTGACCAGGATCGGCCGGTGCCCGAGGCGCGGCGCCAGCCAGCCAGCGATGATCGGCCCGGGCACGCTGCCCACGAGCAGCAGGGTGTACATCTGGGCCACGGTGCCGTCATCGAGATGGCGCACGAGCGAGAGATAGAGCGGCACGAAGGTGGACACAATCCCGAGTCCGCGACCGGCCGCCGCGACCGACGAGGCGAGGTAGATCCAGAGCAGCTCGGGCTCCCTGCGGAGCGAACGGAACCCGGCCAGCGTGCCGCCGTGGCTGACGGCCGCGGCCCGGTCCGCACCGGACTCCCGGACGAGGAACAGGATGGCCAGGCCGACCGCGATCGCGGGCAATCCGAGTGCGAGCACGGCGGGCTGCCAGCCCGATCGAGCAATGAGCCAGCCCCCGACGAGCGGGATGGCCACGGTCCCGAGGTTGCCCAGGGCGATGTGGACGCTGATCGCGAAGCTGCGACGCTCTGGCCGGTACTGCTCGGCCAGGAGGGCGTTGCCCACGGTGTGCTGGGGTGTGCCGCCCAGTCGCGCCGCAACCTGGACGATCGCGAACGGCATCCACGAGCTGGTCGCCGCCAGCAGCGTCATCCCGCTGCCGAAGACGAGGCCACCCGTTCCCAGCAGGGCGCGCCGGCTGAAGATCCGGGTCAGGCCGCCGAACGCGAGCTGGATGATCCCGGACAGGATGTTGCCGACGGCCACGAGCAAGCCGATCGAGTCGACCCCGATCCCGAACTGGCTGATGATCTTGATGAAGACCAGCGGCATGAGCGCCGTCTGGGCGTGGATGAGCGCGTGCTGGAGCGACAGCAGGATGAGGGTCACGCCCGGGCGCTCGTCGATCGAGGTCGCCGAATGGGCTGCGGCTGGGGCGGGGACTACGGCGCCGGCCTGGCCCGGGGCGCTTGCTGGGACGGCGGCTTGGGCTGGGGCGTCAGGTTCGCTCATGAGCGCCCATGATGCCGCATCTTGGACCAGCCATGTGGGCCAACGTCGATCCGGCCCATGGGTCGGCACGGCAGACTGCTGGACGGGTGCCGCGCGCCACCCGGAATCGAAGAGCGGGCCAGTTGCCGGACCCGCTCCCGTGTGGGCCGTCGCGTCTAGAACTGGTCGAGGTAGCGATCCACTTCCCAGTCCGTGACCTGGGTGCGGTACTCATCCCACTCGGCGCGCTTGGCCTCGAGGAAGTGGCTCAGGACATGATCCCCCAGGGCCTCGCAGATGACCGGATCGGCCTCGAGCTCGGCGATCGCCTCGCCCAGGGTCCCCGGCAGTTCCCGGATGCCCTTGGCCGCAATCGTCGCAGCGTCCATCTCGAACAGGCTTTCCTCGACCGGGTCGGCCAGGGTCATCCCCTTCTCCACCCCGTCGAGCCCGGCCGCGATCATCACGGCGAAGGCGAGATACGTGTTCGACGACGGGTCTGGACAGCGGACCTCGGCGCGCGTGCCCTCGATCGAGCGGCCGGGCGAGACCATCGGCACCCGGATGAGTGCCGAGCGGTTCGTCCGACCCCAGGTCAGGTAGGTCGGCGCCTCGTAACCGGGCACCAGCCGCTTGTACGAGTTGACCAGCGGCGCGAGCACCGCGATCATCCCGCGGGCATGGGCCAGGATGCCGGCCATGTAGGAGCGGGCGACGTCCGACAGGCCGTACGGGTTGGCTGCGTCGGCGAACGCGTTGCGGTTGTCGGCAATCGAGAACAGGCTCTGGTGGGTGTGCATGCCGGAGCCGTTGATGCCGTGGATCGGCTTGGGCATGAACGTCGCGTACAGGCCGTGCTGCTGGGCGATGGCCTTGAGCGCGAACTTGAAGGTGATCGCGTTGTCGGCGGTGCGCAGGGCGTCGCTGTACTCGAAATCGATCTCGTGCTGGCCGGCCGCAACCTCATGGTGGGCCGCTTCGACCCGGATGCCGAACCCCTCGAGCGCGTCGACCATGTCCTGGCGGACTTCCTGGGCGAGGTCAGTCGAGAAGTCGAAATAGCCGGCCTGATCGTGCGGCAGCGGGGCGATCCCGCCGTCCTCGTCGCGCCGGAACAGGAAGAACTCCAGCTCCGGTCCGGTGTTCACGATGTAGCCGAGCTTCTTGGCCCGCTCCACCTGGCGACGCAGGACGAAGCGCGGGTCGCCCACGAACGCCTGACCGCCCGGGGTGAACACATCGCAGATGACCCGGGCGGTGCCGCGCGGACCGCTGCCCTTCTGCCAGGGGATCTCGGAGAACGTGCTCATGTCGGGCATGAGGTACTGGTCGGATTCGGCGATCCGGGTGAAGCCCTCGACCGAGGAGCCGTCGAACCAGGTGCCGTGGCGAACCGAGCCCTCCAGCTGGTGGATCGGGATCGTGACCGCTTTGACGTGGCCGATGATGTCGGTGAACTGGAGCTGGACGAAGCGGATCCCGCTCGCCTTGGCGGCCTGGATCTGCTCGATCCCGTCGACTGCCTCACGCACGATGGTCAATGGAGCCTCCCGTCGGCTGTGCCGGCGCGGCCGGCGGCCGCGGGGCTGGTTCGGTCTCAGTACCCCGATCTTTGTGCCGAGTGCACCAAGCAAACCGGAGTCGTCTCGTATCGCCCGAGTCTAGCAGCCGTCGGGCGCGCTTGGCGTACGCTGGAACGGCCTCAGTCTTGTGCCGATTGCATAATTCTGAGGGCGATACCAAGCGCCAGCCGGAGATCGGGATCCGCCAGACGCCAGCCCGTGAGCGCTTCGATCCGGTGTGTGCGATAGGCCACGGTGTTGCGGTGGACGCCCAGTGCGACGGCCGCATCACCCGGACCGGGATGATCGAGGAGTGCGCGCAGGGTTGCCAGCCGCTCCGACCGGTCAGCTGGTCGTCCGACGAGAAGCGGACCCAGAAGCGTCCGAGCCTGGCGTATCCCGTCGGGGACGTTGTGCAGTCCGCCCAGCAGGCGATACGCCGCCAGCAGGTTCGCCTCGGCGACCTGCGGCGGGTTCGCGAGGGGGCGCACGGCCTCCAGGGTGGCCCGCGATTCCGCTTCCGCCACGGGGCGATCGGCGGGATCGGAGATGGGCCGGGAGAGCGCCACCGTCCGTGCCAGGAATGTGGCGATCCGGCCGGCCAGGGTGAGCGCAGCTGGATCGTCCGGGCTGCCGGCGAGCACCGCGCGCAGCTCCAGGCTGGCCGCGTCTCCACGCAGGACGAGCCGACGGGCAGGGGCGAGCAGGCGCAGCTCGCGTCTGAGCTCCTCGCGCTGCTCCAGAGAGGTCGCTTCCCCGGGCGGCGTCTGATCGGCCAGCAGGACGACCCAGGGCGGGCCGGCCGCGGGCAAGGCCTCGCCACGCCGGGTGGTATCCCGGGCGCGCCGGACGGACTCGTCCCGGACCAGTTCCAGCGCGAGAATGGCTGCGATCCGTTCGGTGACTACGCGCTCGAGTTCGCTGACCGGCCGGTCGCCCAGCAGGGCCAGACTGCCGACGCTCCGGCCGGTGAGCGTGCGCGCGGAGGGGACTGGCGTCGAGCCGGGCACGAGGCCGGACGCCGAGGCCGAGCCGCCGACCGCTCCGGGCGCTGAGGCGAGCGCCGCGCCCGCCGCACCGACCGGTGCCGCCGGAAGCGCGACCCGGAGCGCCACGCTGCGTGGCCGGGCCAGATAACGCTGCACCGCCAGCGCCGCATCGGGCACGTCGGCGGGAGCATGGATCGCGAGCGCGTCGCCGCGTCTACCCTCGAGCACGACCGCGCGCCCGAGCCAGCTGCCGATCGCGCCGACGAGCGCGGCCAGCTCGCCGTTGGCCAGCGCCAGCGCTTCGAGCTGCGCCTCGAGCAGGGCGGCCTGCCGATCGAGCTCCGCCCGTCGGTTGACCAGGAAGCCGATGACGCTCCGTTCGAGCATCGCAGTGTCGACCCGGCCGTGGCGAAGCGTCGGCAGCGCTACGGCAGCGGCTGCTGCCGCCAACGTCTCGAGAACGTGTTCGGTGGGCGCAGGTGTGCTCGGTTCACCCTCGATGAGCAGCAGCGCGGCGACTCGGACCCGGACCAACTCCGCGATCAGCCCATCCACCCCGGTCAGGCCCGCCGCTACGGCCGACAGCGGTCCGGCAGGGACGATCGCGAGATCGCCCGCGTCGAGTCCGTCAAAGGCCGGCACGCGCGCCCGCAGGACGCGCACCCAGCCGACCGTCCGACTGCGGGCGGCCTCGTTGAGCGGGACCACCGGTCGAGCGGCCGGAAAGAGCGAGGTCCACAGGTCGACCAGGGTTGCCATCGACAGCGGCCTGCGATCAGCCGGGATCGGAGGCGGGGTCCGGGGGGCGGCGCACTGCGACCAGATCGTCCAGCAATCGGCTGAATTCCCGGTTGAAGTCGACGTAGCGATCCGAGCGCCCGACCAGCGCCAGCCGACCCATCGGGTCCAGCCGAGCCCAGATCCGGCGGCGCGGCAGATAGAAGGTGATGAGGATCCCCGTGATCAGGCACACAAAGGCCAGCCAGACCAACCCCTGGCCAGGATCGCGCTTGGCGACGAGGATGGTGGCGCCCTGCACGCCGCGCAGCTGCACGAAGAAATCGGTATCCGGCGACCCGCCCGTCCCGCCGATCGCCACGAAAAACGGCCGCAGCGTCACGATGTTGGGGCTGCCGTCGGGCAGCGTCCCGGCCGCACGGTACGGCAGGAACAGGATGCCGTCCGTACCATCACTGGCCTTGGTCAGGAGCATCTCCAGGCCCACGCCCCGACCCGGCACGCTGAACAGGCCGTGCGGCTGGTTCGCCACCGAGTCGGTCAGGGCATAGGGTCCGTCCCACAGGATCTGCCCACGGGTGTCGCGGACGACCAGGTCCGGCGCCGGCCGAAATCCGTTCTGGTGGAAGGTGTAGCCGTCGACCGCCAATGGGTCGTTCACCCGGATCACCTTCCGAGCGATCTGCTGGCCGTTCTGAAAGATGGCCAGGTCGGTCGTGAAGTCGGCGAAGCTGCCGTCCGACCGGCGGGGCGCCTCGAATCCGTAGCTCTTCACCACGAGCAGGTCGCGCGCCCCGATGGCGGTGACCGGCTGGCTCTCCCCCGTCGTCAGCAGGACGCCCGATTCGAAGCCGAACCGGCTGGTCACGGCAGCCGCGGCGACGAACAGGACCAGCCCCGTGTGGGTGAACAACGTGGCCATCTTCGTCCAGCGGTGGCGATCGCCGTACAGGTACGTCGTGCCGTCCTCGACGGTCGCCAGCCGGACACCGAACCGATTGGCACGCAGGACCTTGCCCACCGCTTCGGCGGTCAGGCCGTCCATGGCCGCTCTGTCGGACAGGCGCGGGTCGTAGAAGGGATCCGGCTGGATCACCCGGATCTCCCGGCTCTGGCGCCACAGGCGCGGCGTGCGGTTGAGCGTGCAGCACACGATCGAGATGGTCAGCACGACCAGCACGCTGCTGAACCACCACGAGCTGAACACCTGGAAGACCTGCAGCCGCTCCAGGAAACGCACCATATCGGCGCCCATCAGCGGGTCGTAGACCGTGTGGATCTGGCCCATCTCGGAGGCGTAGTCCGCTGGCGAGCGGAAGGCGAATGAGGGTAGCTGGCGCAGGGTCATCCCGACCACGCCCATGAGCACCAGGACGATGATCTGGGCCACCGCGAAGTTGACCGAGGTGAGCAGCCCCCAGATGGCCCGGCCCAGCCGGCTCAGGGGATCCGGCCGACGCGCACCGACGAGGGCACGCTCCGCTGCCAGCGTGGCGATGGCCAGCTCCTAGATCGCGCGCGCGGTCGGGCTGGCCGTCGCGGCCGTGGCGGCGGCGGCCAGCCTTGCCTGCGCCAACGCCTGCCCGAAGTCGTCGATGAGATCGTCGAGATCCTCCAGGCCGACCGAACAGCGCAGCAGCCCCGGCGCGATGCCGGCCGCCGCCAGCGCCGCATCGTCGAATTGCCGGTGGGTCGTCGTGGGCGGGTGGGCCACGATCGTGTGAATGCTGCCGAGGGAAGCGGTGCGTTCGGGGATGGTGAGCGCATCGATGAATGCCTGGCCGGCGGCGCGGCCGCCGATCGGTCCGCCCTCGAGCTCGAACGCGAGCATCCCGCTGCCGTGCGGGAACTGGCGCGCCGCCACTGTCCGCTGGGGATGATTGGGCAGATCCGGGTGATGCACCCGGACAACCCCGGGCTGCGCTTCCAGCCACGTGGCCAGGGCTCGGGCGCTGGCGGCGTGCCGCGCCATCCGGACGGCGAGGGTGGTGATCCCGCGCAGGATCAGAAATGCGGCGAACGGTCCGAGCGTGGCACCGGTGTCCACTTCGACCGACTTGACCTCGGCGATCCGCTCGCGCGAGCCTGCCACGGAGCCACCCAGCGCGTCCGAATGGCCGCCGATGTACTTGGTCAGCGATTCCGCCACGAGATCTGCGCCGAGCTCCACGGGACGGCAGATGACCGGCGAGGCGAACGTGTTGTCGACGATGAGCAGCGCGCCGTGCCGATGGGCCAAGGCCGCCAGGGCCGCGATGTCGGCGACGACGATCGTCGGGTTGGATAGCGTTTCCACGTACAGCACACGCGTGGGCGCGCTGACCAGGGCCGCTTCCACTCCGTCCATATCCGTGACGTCGACGAAGACAACGTCCACGCCGAGGCGGCCGAACCGGTCGACGAGAAGCGTCCGGGTCGAGCCGTAGATCGCCCTCGTGGCGACGACCCGATCGCCTGCCCGCAGCACGGACAGGAGCGCGGCGTGGATCGCGGCCATGCCCGAGGCAAACACGTTGGCGGCCTCGGCCCCCTCCATCTCCGCGATCGCGGAGGCCAGGGCGTCGTTGGTCGGGTTGGCAATCCGGGAGTAGGCGTAGCCGGGCACCAGCCCGGAGGCGATCTCACCCAGTTCGGCGGCATCCTCGGAGGAGAACGTGGCGGTCTGGTAGATCGGCACGGCATTGGGTCGCTGGTCCACCTGCGGGGCGCGAGTCGCGGCCCGGATGGCGAGGGTGGAGAAACCGCGCGGCAGGGCGGGCGGCATGTCGTCGGTCATGGTCGGATGCTACACCGAGCCGGCAGGCGACCCCGATTCCCTGGCGGCGGGGCCGACCCTGGCCAGCACGCCCGTCGGGCCTACCGCGATGCGGTCGATCCGCTCGATCTGGGCGTCCTGTGCCGAGCTGGCAAGCCGGTCGTTGCCGGCGCGTGGACCAAGGCCTCCGCCAGGGGCGCTGGTCTGCCGAGCACCGGCCCCGGAATCCATCGTGCCGACTCGGCCTGAGCCGGTCATTCCATCACCACCGTAGCCGACCACGCGGTTCTTGCCGGCTCGCTTGGACAGATACATGGCCTGATCCGCGCTGATGATCAGGTCGTCGACGGTCCGGCCGTCTTCCGGGTAGCGGACGGTACCAACCGACAACGAGGTCCGGATGCGGTCGGTCGGCGTCTCGATCGCCAGGTCGGCGACACCCTGGCGAATCTTGTCGGCCAGGACATAGGCGCCGACCGGGTCCGTCTCGGGCAGGAGCACCACGAACTCGTCGCCGCCATAGCGGGCGGCCGTATCGATGCGGCGAACGCCACGGCGGATGATCGCGCTCACCCCGCGCAGCACGCGGTCTCCCTGGAAATGGCCGAACTGGTCGTTGATCGGCTTGAGGCCATCAAGGTCCATCATGAGCAGGCAGAACCCACGGCGCGAGCGGGCACTGCGCTGGATCTCGCGATCCACGGCAGCGAACAGGTAGGCCCGGTTGTACAGCCCGGTCAGCGAGTCGACGGTGGACAGCTGGATGGCCGCGTCCCTGGAGCGGCGCTGTTCACGGGCAACAACCATCCCCACGTAGGTCAACAGGAGCAAGGCGACGACGTTGACCCCGACCGCTACCAGCTGGGGCGCCGTCAGTGGCGTCTGGGTGGGCTCGACGGCGACCCCGAGCAGGTAGCCACCGGTCGCGAACGCGGTCACCAGGAGCGTCAGCCGGGGTGACAGGACGAGCGCCGCGCCGACCACGATGAGCGCGTAGGCGAAGAAAAACGGGCTGGCCGAGCCGCCGGTGAGCACGAGCAGCAAAGTCGCAAAGGTGATTGCGACGGAGCCCTCCACCACGTAGCGGGCATGGCCCAGCATCGACACGGGCAGCACGTCATGGACGGTCAGCACGAACAGGCCGGCCAGACCGAGCAGCGCGAAGCTGGCCGCCTGGGTCGCCGGCCACAAACCACTCGCAGCAATGAACGTGGCGACAGTCAGGATGACGCCCCAGCTGGCGACGCGAACGACCCGGTCGTAGGTAGACGCCGAGATATCGGCGCCAGAGAGCAGCAGCTGGTCGGGCTCGTCACCCAAGGACAAGCGGTCTGTCCGATCGGGCGTCGGTGGCGCTCCAAACGCCCCGGCGGGCGATACGGCGACACCCCTGGGCTGGGCGAACGCGGCAGCTTCGCGGTGCCGATCGCGGATGAGCACGATCGCGGTCACGCCCACCAGGACGAGATTGGTCACGATCACGATGATGAGCAGGGTCAGGAGCGGAGCAGCCGGCAACGTGGACGTCCTCGGAGGGCACGGTCGGGCGACGACGCGCCTGTCGGTGCCATCTTAACCGCTCGGAACACGCGCTCCAATTGGGCGCGGCTGGCGTTTTGCCTCGGCAACACCCTTTCCGTTGCCGTGCCGCACCGTGGTCAGCGCGTGCCCCACTGGTAGGTCTGCTTGACCATGCGCAGGTAGACGAAGGTTTCGGTGTCGCGGACGCCCTCAATCCGACGCAGCTTTTCCGCCAGGAACTCGAGCAGCGCGGCGTTGTCCTCGCAGACCACCTCAATGAGGACGTCATACGAGCCGGCCGCGATGACCACGTAGTCGACCTCCGGGAACTCGCTGACGGCCTCGGCCACGCTCACCAGCCGGTCTCGCTCGCAGCGGATGCCGACCATTGCCATCTGCTGGAAGCCGAGCTTGAGCGGGTCCGTCACGCCAACGATCTGCAGGATCCCCCGCTCGACCAGTCGGTTGGTGCGGGCCCGGACAGCAGCCTCGCTCACACCCAGCTCGAGCGCGATCTGGGTGAAGGGCCGCCGGCCGTCCTGTTGCAGGTGCTCGATGATCCGCTTGTCGAGCTCTGAGACGTCATCGCTCCGGCCCCCCCGCGCCCGCGCCACCGCCATCTCGTCCCCTCTCGTGACTCACACCCCGGGGTCGTGCCGCGGCTGGTCAGCCGTGACGGCTCGGTCGGCACAGCCGCTCGAGCAGCGCGATGCTAGCAGATTGAGCGGCCGGCGACTGCGAAGTCCGTTGCTCGGACGGACAAAATCGGCGAAGTTCGTAGATGAACGACCGTCCCGAGCAGTCGCTTCGGACCGCTCGGCCTGGCCAGGTCGATCAGGCGGTTGCCTTCTTCGGCTTCTTCGGCTTGAGTGGCTTCTTGGGTGTCTTGTCGCCCATGGCTGTACCTCCTGTATCCATGCGTGGTCGGGGCGGCGGGATTTGAACCCACGATCTCGTGCTCCCAAAGCACGCGCGTTGCCAGGCTACGCTACGCCCCGACGGGTCAACCGTGACCACCGAACGATACCCGAGATCGCGCGGGCGATGCGCCCGGGCTGCAGCACGGACGATTTGGCGCGCCTGCGCCCCTCCTCACGAGCCGAGCTGGCCCAGGATCCGGGCCATCCGCCGAGCGGCCCGTGCGCGATGGGAGATCCGATGCTTCTCCGCAGCTGACCAGAGCCCCAGGGTCCGGCCACCGGGCGGCTCCTGCACGGGCTCGAAGATCGGGTCGTAGCCGAAGCCGCCGGTGCCGCGCGCGCCCGAGGCGATCCTTCCCCGGCAGGTTCCGCGCGTCTGGGCCACGATCGGGATGCCTCCGCGCGGGCCGACCGCCCCCGCGGACGGATCGGCCAGGGCGAGGACGCAGACGTAGCGCCCGCCACGTTGCTCGGGTGGCAGGCCGGCCAGCGCCGCTAGCAGCTTGGCGTTGTTGTCGGCGTCGGTGGCCGACTCGCCGGCGTAGCGCCGGGTCCGAACACCGGGGCCGCCGTCGAGCGCATCCACCTCCAGGCCGGAGTCGTCGGCGAGCGTGGGCAGGCCGCTCAGCCGTGCGTAGTAGCGGGCCTTCAGCCGGGCATTCGCCTCGAACGTGACCCCGTCCTCGACCGGATCGGCGCCAGGCGGCACGCCCGCCTCGTCGAGCGAGACCAGTTCCACCGCCGCGTCGTGCAACAGCTCGCGCAACTCGCGCACCTTGTGTGTCGAGCGAGTTGCGACGACGATCCGCAGCGGACGTCCGGCGCCCTTGCGTTGTCCGGCCTCGTTCATCGTCGGACGTGCCTCTGAACCGCTCAGCGCCGGACGGTCGCGATCGCCTCGGCCTGCGCCACGAACAGCTCCTCCAGACCGAGTCGGGCGAGATCGAGCAGGCCGTCCATCGCCGCGCGATCGAAGGGCTTGCCCTCGGCCGTGCCCTGCACCTCGACGTACGTGCCTGCATCGGTGCCGACGACATTGAAGTCGACGTCGGCACGCGAATCCTCCGGGTAGTCGAGGTCGAGATAGCTGGCGCCGCCGACGATGCCCACGCTCACGGCGGCGATCCGGCCGACGAGGGTGCGCTCCATGCCATAGCTGATGAGTGCCGCCGCCAGCGCGACATAGCCGCCCGTGATGGACGCGGTCCGGGTGCCGCCGTCCGCCTGCAGGACATCGCAGTCGACGGTCACCGTCCGCTCACCGAGCTTGGCCAGGTCGACGACCCCACGCAGTGACCGACCGATGAGCCGCTGGATCTCGTGCGTCCGCCCGCCGATCCGGCCCTTGGCCGACTCGCGCTGGGTTCGCTCGGCGGTGGCCCGCGGCAGCATCGAGTACTCGGCGGTGACCCAGCCGGTGCCCTTGCCGCGCAGGTGCGGCGGCGTTCGATCCTCGATCGTCGCCGCGCACAGGACCTCGGTATCACCGACCCGGATGCGGCACGAACCCTCGGCCCACTTCTGGACACCGAGGGTCAGGCTGACCGGACGGAGCTGGTCGGGTCGCCGGCCGTCGGCGCGGACCGGGGACTGGTTGCCGATGGTCATCTGGAGGGCTCCTTCGAGACGGTGGGGTCGAGCCTGGGGTCGGGTACGTGCCCGGGCGCGGGGGGTGGTCCGGGGGGCGGCGCGAGGGCCGGCGCAGGGGCGGGTGCCAAGGTCGGCGCAGGGGCAAGTGCCAGGGCCGGCGTGGGTTCCGACGCGCCGGAGCGTTCAGCGGACTTGGCGGCAGTCCAGAGCGCGTCGAGCTGGGCGAAGTCCAGGTCGCGCAGGGCGACGCCACGGGCCGCGGCGGCCCGTTCCACCCAGCCGAAGCGCCGCCGGAACTTGTCGTTGCCGGAGCGCAGCGCCGCCTCGGCTTCCACGCCATGGCGTCGGGCAAGGTTGACCAGGACCATGAGCAGGTCGCCGATCTCCTCGTGCCGGTCGGCGGGCGTATCGGCGGCGAGCAACTCCGCCAACTCTTCGTGGACCTTGGCCACGATCCCATCGATCGTGGGCCAGTCGTAGCCGAGCGCCGACGCCCGTTCCTGCATCTCCTGGCTCGCTGCCAGCGCCGGCATCGCCCGGCTGATCCCCTCGAGCGCGCTCTTGGGCTCTTCTGGCGAGCCACCGCCGCCGACCGTCGCCGCGCCGGCTGCCTGGGCTGCCTCGGCGCGCTCGTCGGCCTTGATCCGCTCCCACTGGCGGACGACATCGGCGGCCGTGTGGGCCTCCGCCTCGCCGAACACATGCGGGTGCCGGCGCACGATCTTCGTTGCGATCGAGGCCTGGACATCAGCCAGATCGAAGACGCCTGCTTCGGCGGCCAGCTGGGCGTGGAGGACGACCTGCAAGAGCAGATCGCCGAGTTCCCCGGCGAGATCCGGGTTGGCCGGCCGATCGAGCGCCTCGTAGACCTCGTACGCCTCCTCGAGCAGATGCTTGCGGAGCGAGGCGTGGGTCTGCTCACGGTCCCACGGGCAGCCATCGGGGAGGCGCAGGCGGGCGGCGATCCAGGGCATCGCCCACGGTCCAGCGACGGCCAGCTCGGATGCGATCGGAGCCAGGTAAAGTGGGCCGGCGAGATCGTCCGCGCTGAGCGCGCCAACGGTCGTGCCCTCGGCCTGGCGGAGTCGGCCGACCGGATGGTCCAGGGGGTAGAGTCGGGCCAGTACCCGGAGCGGGTCATCGCCGCCCGGACCGGCCCGACCGGGCAGCGGCTGGACGACCCGCCGGGCCGCGTCAGCGCCGACGCCCGGCTCCGCGTCAGCGCCGACGCCCGCTCCAGCGCCGGCACTGCCGCCCACGTTGAGCGACGCAAGGGGCACGATCAGGAGCGGTCGCGACGCCTCGATCGGGGTACCGACGAGGCCCTCGGCCGTGGCCACCTGGACGCCCGCCGCAGGATCGAAGCCCCACCGCAGTCGCGCCTCGGCGAGCAGCGCATCGAGCACGGTTCGCCCGCTAGGGGGCCGCGATCCCTGTCGGCGTGGTCCCCGCCGGTGCCGTTCCGGTCTGCTTGATGACGGCCTTGGCCTTCTGTGCGGCGTACCAGTACGTGAAGGCCGTCGACTTGATCGTGTCGAGCTGGGCGCCGTCCGGCAGGCGCGACTGCTCCGCGCGGACGAGGAACAGGTACAAGCCGTTCTTCGCGGTGAGTATCGCGCTCACCTTGCCCACCGGGGCGGCAAAGATCGCGGCCTCGATGGTGGGATCGAGCTGGTAGTGGGCCACCCAGCCGAGGTCACCGCCCTTGGCCGCCTCCGGGCCGTCCGAGTTCTGGCGGGCCAATGCCGCGAAATCCGCTCCAGCCGCGCTGGCCTGTACCGCCAGCCCGTTGGCCCGCGCCTCGGGTGGCAGGCGTCGATCCTCGAACAGGATGACGTGCCAGCCGAACTGGCTCTGGACCGGACCGATCAGATCGCCCTTCTTGAGGCCGGGCTTGAAGATGGCGGTGGCGAAGCCGCGGTCGAGCTGACCCTGGGTGAGGTACGGCAGATCCCCGCCGTTGGCACCCGAGCCGGTGTCCATGCTGTCCTTCTTGGCGATCGCCTGGAACAGCTTGTCAAGATCGGCGGGGTTGCCGGCCAGCGCCTGGAGCTTGTCGTAGGTCGCCTGAGCCTCTGTCCTGGCCGTGGCCCAGCCCGGATCGTTCGAAGCGATGGGGGTCTGGCTGGGCGGCTTGTTGCCGGGCGTGTACAGGATGTGGCGGACCTTGACCTCGTCGCCGGGACCCTTGTAGTTGGCGGACGAGATGAAGATCTCGCTGACCTGGCGCTGGATGGTGGGCTGGGTGGTGGCGTCGGCCACGACCTTCGCAGACAGCGCCTCGCGCGCGAGGTCGCCCCGCACGGCGTCCCGATACGCGTTCATGGCGATGCCGTGGTCCTGGATCAGGCGGGTCCAGTTGGCATCCACGGTCTGCGGCGCGATCTCCGCGACCTTGCCGATCCGGAAGGTGCCATCGGTGCCGGTCAGCACGTCCGTCAAGCCGCCCTGGGGCAGGGCAAAGACGGCCGCCAACAAGTCCTTGTCGAAGGTTGTGTCGTCAGCGAACACCCAGCCCGCGTCGCCACCGGACGCTGCGAACGAGTCCGTCGAGGCCGCTTTGGCAACCTGGTCGAACGGCTTGCCGGCCTTGAGGTCCGCGAGTGCCTGCTCCGCCTTCGTCTTGGCAGCCGCCTTCTGGACGTCGGTCGGGAGCGTCGCCGGGGCCGTCACGGCGGGTACCACCGAAATCTGCAGGATGTGGCGCTGCTCGGCGTGCGTCGCTTCCTTGACCAGCTGCTGGTCGATCTGTGGATCCGTGACCTGGATCCCCTGGGCCGCCGCGAGCTGCTCCTCGAGGGCGACGTCGATGAGTCGGCTCACGATCGACCGAGACAGGGACTGCTGCTGCTTTTCATAGGAACTGATCCGCGAGTCACCCTGCGCGCTGGTCATGCGCCCGAGTTGTACGTCCGTCCGGACCTGGCTCTCCGCCTGTTGAATCCGGAACGCATCGATCTTGACTCGCTCACGGACCTGATCCTTGGTGATCGTGCTGCCGTTGACCGAAGCAACTTCGGCGAAATGGTCCCCGGCGTAGGTCGCCGCACCCGCGCCGATGAGCGCGATGACGCCGACGAGCGCAGCCAGGCCGAAGCCGATGTTGAGGTACAGGGAATGTCGGTCGTGGGTCTCCCACGAAGGTCGATGGGAGCGCTTGACGACCGGCTTGTTGTGGAGGGTCATGGGGGCGTTGCTTCCTGCAGCGGAGCCCGATGCGGGCCGGTGGATGACGGACGGGGTCGATATCGTACACCGGGGCCGGGCCAGTCCGGCCAGCGTGCGGTCATCGTGGCGCGGACACGGTCACGGTCGCGGCAACGGTCACGGGCGAGCGTCCCAGCCGGCGCCCAGGCGCAGGACCTGACGCGGCCGGACGGATCGGCCGCGCGAGCTGTCGGTCGTGTCCACCACGAGCGCGGCCCGGGCGTAGACAGCGTCCCAATCGATGGCCGCATGCGGCGTCAGGACGACGACGACATCACTCGTGGCCAGCAGCGCGTCAAGCTCGAGGGGTGTCGTCTCCTGCCCGTCGCTGGCCCGGAACGCGGCCACGTGGGGATCGTGGAAGGCGACGATTCCGCCGCGCGTCCGGAGGCCGGCGATGACGTCGGCCGCGGGCGAGTTGCGCGGATCGCGGACGTTCGGCTTGAAGGCCACACCCAGCACCCCCACCCGGGCGCCGCGCATGGCCAGGCCGCGATCGTTGAGCGCCTCGGCGACGAGGTCCACGACGTGGCGCGGCATGGCCAGGTTGATGTCACCGGCCAGCTCCACGAAGCGATCGACGAAGTCGAACTCGCGCGCCCGCCACGACAGGTAGTACGGGTCGACCGGGATGCAGTGGCCACCGACGCCCGGTCCGGGCGTGAAGCGCATGAACCCGAACGGCTTGGTCGCCGCGGCGTCGATCACCTCCCAGACGTCGACGCCCATCCGCTCGCACAGCAGGGCGAGCTGGTTGACCAGGGCGATGTTGACGTTGCGAAAGACGTTCTCGAGCAGCTTGGCCAGCTCGGCGGCGTCCGGCGAGCTGAGCTCCACGACATGGTCGTTGATCCGGCCGAGGAGCGCCGCCGCCCTGGCCGTGGCTGCCGGGGTCGTCCCGCCCACCAGCCGCGGCACCGTCTTGCTGGCGCTGGCGGGGTCGCCCGGGTTGACCCGCTCAGGGGCGAAGGCAAGGTCGAAGTCCTGCCCCGCGACGAGCCCGGAGCGTTCCAGTGCTGCACGAAACGGGCCGCTCGTCGTGCCCGGAAAGGTGGTCGATTGGAGGATGACCAGCTGTCCCTTGTGCAGGTGCTCGGCGACGAGCGCCGCCGCGCTCAGGACCGGCCCAAGGTCCGGATCCTTGGCCTGGGTGATCGGCGTCGGGACGCACACGAAGACCGCCTCCACGGTGGCCAGCGCAGCGTCCGCCGGGGCCACGATCTGGAAGCCCGCCGCCAGCCCGCGCTGCAGCCGGGCGTCATCGATATCGTCGATCGGAGAGCGTCCGGCGCGGAGCTCGTCCACCCGGCGCGCGCTGGCGTCGACCCCGATGACGTCCAGCCCGGCCTCGCTGAAGGCCAGTGCGAGCGGCAACCCGACGTAGCCGAGGCCGATGATCGCGACGTGGGAGTCGGGCTTCACAGCGGGGAGGATAGACGGTCGGCGGCGAGCCGATCGACAAGCGCGACCAGACGGTCCGCCTCGTGCTCCCAGGACAGCTCGTGGATCCGCGCCGTGGCGAGCGCGACAGCCGCCTCCCGGGCGATCGGATCGTCGACCAGGCGGAGCAGCGCAGCGGCGAGGTCGGCCGGGTCGCCGGCTCCGTAGACCGCGATGGCACCGGGCGGAAAGGTCCGCTCGACAAGTGGCAGCCGCGACGCGATGACCGGCTTGCCCATCGCCCCGTACTCGAAGATCTTGGTCGACAGCGAAAAGTCGGTGAACGGGTCGCGCCGGGTCGGGGCCAGCCCGATGTCCGCCGCCGCGATGGCCGCGGGCACGTCCTCGATCGGGATTCGACCATGGAAGCGCACCCGCTGGGCCAGTCCAAGCTCGGTGGCGCGCGCCAGGAGCGGCCCGGCGGCGTCGCCGCGTCCATAGATGTCGAGCTCGACCGGGAGCTCAGGCCGGGCGGCCACCAGTTGGGCCATCGCCTCCAGGCAGACGTCCAGTTCGTAGGTCGGGGTCAACGCGCCGGCGTAGACCAGCCGGAGCGTGCCGTCGGCCCGGAAGGAGCGCGCCGGATAGCTGGCCGGATTGAAACGGACCAGCGACGGGCTGTTGAGCAGGACCGTGATCTTGCCTGCTGGCACGCCCAGGGCCACCAGCCGAGCCGCCAGCGCGTCGTTGACGGTGATCGCGGCGCTGGCCACGCCGATCGACAGGCGTTCCTGGAGGACGAGCAGGCGCTGGATCAGCGGGCTCGAGGCGCGCGGGAAGCGCATCCGGAAGAACTCCGGCATCGCCTCGTGCAGGTCGATGACGAGGGGCACGCCGGCCAGTCTGAGCGGGAGCCCGGCAAACACGAGGAAGTCCGGCAGGGTATGGACCTGGACGAGCGCGAAGCGCGTCCGGCGATGCGCCCGGCTGACCGCCCAGCCGGCTCGGACCAGAAACGCCAGGTACTCGCGCAGGTAAGTGCCAAGGCCGGCGCCCTGGTGACGCTGAACGTCCAGTCGGTGGACGCGGACCCCGTCGACGACGCCGTGGGACGCATCGCCCGGCCGGCGCAGCGCGAAGACCTCCACCGGTCGACCGCGGGCCACCAGCGACTCGGCCTCGCGCCGGACGCGCGGATCTTCCTCGTAGTAGGCATGGACGATCATGCCCACGGGCCGAGGCGGCGGGCTGACCGGGCTGGCAGGGCTGGCGCTCACGTGCGGACATGCTAGTCGGGGCGGAGATGCTACGCTCCAGCCGCGCATGGATATGACACACGAAGTCCCCGCCTCGTTCCGCACGTCCGCCGCTCGTCCAGGACCAGTCGGCCTCGTGGCGGAAGCGCTGGGCGAGATCCGCTCCCGGCGGCGGCTGATCGGCTACCTGGCCCAGGCGGACATGAAGAAGAAGGGCACCGATACCTTCTTCGGCAACATCTGGTGGATCCTGGACCCGCTCCTCCAGATGACCGTGTACGTCATCCTGGTCACGCTCATCTTCCAGAAGAGCCAGGAAGCCTACCCACTGTTCATCTTCGCCGCGATCCTGCCCTGGAAGTGGTTTACCACGTCCATGTCGGACGCGATCACCTCGGTCAGCGGCCAGGACCGGCTGATCAAGCAGATCCAGTTCCCCAAGCTCGTACTGCCCCTGGCGGCCATGTTCAGCGCGGTCGCCCAGTTCGCCTTCGGGCTCATCCCGCTGGTGGGCATGCTGGTCCTGTTCTATCCCAGCCGGATCAGCCCGATGCTCGTCTGGATCCCGGTCGTGGCCGTCGTGCAGTTCGTCTTCACCCTGGCGTTCGGGCTCGTGCTGGCGGGCCTGAACGTATTCTTCCGCGACGTGGGCAACCTGGCCCGGCACATCCTGCGGCTGTGGTTCTACCTCTCGCCGGCGCTGTACGGGGCGATCACCGTGGAGACGCTGGCCCGCAAGGAACCGCGGATCGCCCAACTCATGCAGCTCAACCCGTTCTACACGATCCTCGAGTCGTACCGCAACGCGATCTACGACGCGAAGGTGCCGGACCTGAGCAGCCTGGCGATCGTGCTGGCGGGCAGCCTGGTGGCCCTGGTCCTCGCACTGCTGTTCTTCAAGCGGATCGAGCCCACCTTCGCGAAGGTGCTGTGATGCCACCGCCGAACGGGAGCGGACCGGAGTACGCCATCGACGTCCAGCAGCTGGGCGTCCGCTACAACCTGCGGCTGACCCGCAAGAACACGTTCCGGCGAACCCTGGCCACGTTTGGCCGGCGCGACGCCACGCAGACGGACCGCGCGTTCTGGGCGCTTCGCGGGGTCAGCTTCCGGCTCGTCCACGGCGAGGCGCTGGCGGTCATCGGACCGAACGGCGCGGGCAAGAGCACGCTGCTCCAGGCGCTGGCCGGGATCATCACGCCATCGGAGGGCTCGGTCGACGTCCGCGGCCACATCTCGAGCCTGCTCCAGCTTGGGGCGGGCTTCGATCAGGAACTGACCGGCCGCGAGAACATCTTGCTGGCGGGCGCGTTCATGGGCATCGACCATCGTGAGATGGAGGAGCGCTCCACCAGGATCATCGATTTCGCCGACATCGGCCAGTTCATCGACGCCCCGATCAAGACGTATTCCTCGGGCATGCGCGCCCGGCTCGGCTTCTCGATCGCCACCTCGGTCGACCCGGACATCCTGCTCCTCGACGAGGTCCTGGCCACCGGTGACCAGGTGTTCCGGGAGAAGAGCCGGACGCGGGTCCTCGAGCTGGCTCGGGGCGCCAAGGCGATCGTGCTGGTCACCCACGACATGAACTGGGTGACCGAGTTCTGCAACCGGGCGATGCTCCTCGAGGGTGGCCACGTCGTCGCCGAGGGCGAGCCCGCCGAGATCGTGCGGACCCACCAGGAGCACTCCAACGCCGAACGACAGCGCAAGGAGGCGGAGACTGCCGC
>JANMQO010000091.1:0-3028 GCA_031370565.1 Chloroflexota bacterium | reverse complement strand
CTGGGCAAGGAGTTCCTCAAGTCGAGCCTGCTGGCGGGCGGCATCGGGATCGGCCTGGTCTTCCTGTTCATGCTCATCTACTACCGGCTGCCGGGCCTGCTGGCCGACCTCGCGTTGGTCTACTACGCGCTGGTGGTACTGGCCATCTTCCGGCTCATCCCGGTCACCCTGACCCTGGCCGGGATCGCCGGCTTCGTGCTCTCGGTGGGCATGGCGGTGGACGCGAACATCCTCATCTTCGAACGATCCAAGGAGGAGTTGCGCCTGGGCAAGAGCCTCAATGCGGCGATCGAGGCGGGCTTCTCCCGGGCCTGGAACTCGATCCTGGACTCCAACGTGTCGAGCCTCATCACGGCGGGCATCCTGTACGCCTTCGGCTCGCCGACGATCAAGGGCTTCGCGCTGGTGCTGATCATCGGCGTGCTCACCTCGATGTTTACCGCGGTCACGGTCACGCGGACGATCCTGCGCTTGGTCGTGCGCCAGGATGCGACCCGCAAGGCGGCCCTGTGGGGCGTGGCCGACGACGAGTTCCTGGCCCGAGTACCGAGTCGAACCTCGCGCGAGGCGCGCGCCCGTGTTTGACGTCATTGGCAAGCGTCGCTGGTTCTTCCTCTTCTCTGCACTCATCACGATCCCCGGTCTGTTCTTCATCCTCCTCACGCCACTCACCGGCGGGGCCGCCGGGCTGCAGTTCTCCATCGACTACACCGGCGGCACGGACTGGGAGATCAAGTTCGCCAACCCGGCGGTGACCGGTGACCAGATCAAGACCGTGCTGGTCGACCATGGCGTCGCCGATGCCTCCGTGCTGTCGACGTCCGGCGGCTACTTCGAGATCCGGACGAAGGAGGCTTCGCTCATCCCGCCGGCCACCCCGAGCCCCGCGCCGTCGGCGTCAGCCGGCGCGAGCAGCGCGCCCGGAGCGAGCGTGTCGCCCGGAGCCAGTGTCTTCACCGGGCCCAGCCCTGCGCCGGGCGCCTCGCCCAGCCCAGCCGTCTCGCCGTCCCCGTCGGGCTCCGCGGCGGCCGGCGCGGCGGCATCGCCCGGCGCCTCTCCGGCACCACTCCCGTCCGCCTCGCCGAATCCGGTCAGTATCCCGACCACCGGTCGGCTCGGAACGCTGGCCAGCGCGCTCCAGGCCGCGCTTGGCCCGATCGCCGGGCAGCGCAGCCTGGCGACGGTCGGTCCGGTCATCAGCGCGGAACTCACCCAGCAGGCCATCGTCCTGGTCATCCTGGGCTCCATCGGGATCCTGCTCTGGATGACGATCCGCTTCCGCGATGTCCGGTTCGGCGCGACGGCGCTCATCGCACTGGTCCACGACGTCGTCGTGGTGGTCGGCACGTTCGCCATCCTGGGCACGTTCTTCCGGGTCCAGATCGACGCGCTGTTCGTGACCGCGATGCTGACGGTCATCGGCTTCAGCGTCCACGACACGATCGTCGTCTATGACCGGATCCGCGAGAACCGGGCCCGGCATGCGGGTGAGCCGTTCGACCAGATCGTCAATCATTCTGTCCTGCAGACGTTCGGGCGTTCCATCAACACGAGCCTGACCGTCGTGGTCACCTTGACAGCCCTGCTCCTGTTCGGTGGTGCCGCGACCACGTACTTCGTGCTGGCGCTGCTCATCGGGATCGTGTCCGGCACATATTCGTCCATCTTCAATGCCAGTCCGCTGCTCGTGGTCTGGCATGACTGGGACGATCGGCGCCGGGCTCGAGCCGTCGTCGTGGGTCGGCCGTCCCGCCGTCCCGCACCCTGATCTCGGTGCGCCCGACGCGCACCGCCGCCCCGGGCAGGGCCACCACCTGTAGCGCCGCCAGATGCAGCGCCGCCACGCGCCTCGTGACCGCCCGGTCGGCAGGTGCGTCCGCTCCGGTTCGCCTCGGCCAACGCTGGGTGAAGCCTGCCGTGGCATGCTGACGTCGTGATCGAAGCTCGTTTCCGCTGGCGCCTTCCCGGCTGGGTCGAGCCGTCCGCCACGGTGCTCGAAGCGGCTCGTCGGCACGGCTTCTCCGAGCGGATCGCCCGGCTCCTGGTCCGACGTGGTGTCGACGATGAGGCGGCTTTCGAGGCCTTTGTGGCAACGCCCGGAGCCGGTCTGCACGATCCGGCGCTCCTGCCCGACGCCGACCTGCTGCTCGGTCGCCTCGAGCTGGCGCGGTCGAACCACGAGCGGGTGCTCGTCTTCGGCGACTTCGATGCGGACGGCCTGACGGGCCTGGCGATCATGGTCCGCGCGCTGCGCGCGTTCGGGCTGGATGTCGAGCCGTATGTCCCGAGCCGGCTCGACGAGGGGCACGGGCTCAGCCTGCGGGCAGTCGAGACGGCCGAGGCAGCGGGACGAACGGTCATCGTCACGGTCGACACGGGGTCCACGAGTGGGCCGGAGATCGCCGAGGCGGCCCGGTGCGGGATCGATGTGCTGGTCACGGATCATCACCGGCTGCCTGCGCAGCTGCCGCCCGCGGTGGCGTTGGTCAACCCACACCGCTTGGACGGATGCTATCCAGATACCCGGCTGACCGGCGCCGGCGTTGCGTTCAAGGTCGCCCAGCTCATGCTGGCGGGCGTGCCCCAGGGCCCCGAACTTGCGCTCGGCCTGGCGGAGCTGGCGGTCATCGGCTCGGTCGCCGATGTAGGTCCGCTGCTGGGTGAGAACCGGGCCATCGCACGGCTCGGACTCGATCGACTGCGGACGACGCCGCAGCCCGGGATCGCGGCACTCCTGGCGTTGACCGGGACGCCCATCGCGACACTGGATGTCGAGACGATTTCGTTCGTCATCGCGCCTCGGATCAATGCGGCCGGCCGCGTCGGCGACGCGATTGACGCGGCTCGCCTGCTGCTGACCGACGACCCGGCCGAGGCGGCTGCGCTGGCGAGCAAGCTCGACGCGGCCAACCTCATCCGGCGCGGGATGACCAAGTCAGCGATGACCGAGGCGCAAGCGGCACTCGCCGCCGAGCCCGGCGATCCGGCAGCCACGATCGTCCGGGGCGACTGGCCGGTCGGGGTCATC
>JANMQO010000090.1:0-2596 GCA_031370565.1 Chloroflexota bacterium | reverse complement strand
AGGTCCGGGCGATCATCGACCGCGCCTACGAACGGGCCATGGATGTCCTGGTGACCCATCGAGCCAAGCTCGAGGCACTGGCCGAGAAGCTCGTGGCCGAGGAGACCGTGGACCAGCCTGCGTTCGAGGCACTGTTCAGCGACCTACCTCCCAAGGTGAACATCCACGGGCAACTGCCGACGATCGTCGCGCCCGGCACGACCGGGCCGGCACCGGCCGCCAACCCCGCACCAAACCCGATCTGACCAGCACGCCAGTAGTCGACTGACGGGTGCGCAACGCCGGCGGGTTCGTCAGGTTTGTCCGGCCGGGCAGGCCGTCTCCGACCAGCATCGAGCGCCATCCCGTCTGCAGCCCGGAGCATCCATGATCGATCCCAACACCTCCGCGCTCGAGACCTATCTCGACGAGCACCGTGACCGGCGCCTGGCGAGCTATCTCGAGTTCCTGCGCATCCCGAGCATCTCGGGGTTGCCAGCCCACGCGGCCGATTGTGTGGCCGCCGCTGAGTGGGTTGCCGGCCAACTCCGCTCGATGGGCGTGGACCACGTGGAGGTCTCGGACACCGGCGGCCACCCGATCGTCTATGGCGACTGGCTGCATGCGACGGGTGCGCCGACGGCCATCGTGTACGGCCACTACGACGTGCAGCCCGTCGACCCCATCGACGAATGGGAAACCGCGCCGTTCGAACCTTTCATCCGGGGCGATCGAGTGGTCGGTCGCGGGGCCGCCGACGACAAGGGCCAGATCCACATCCACCTGCGCGCGACCGAGGCCTTGCTGGCCACCCGGGGAAAGCTGCCGATCAACCTCAAGTTCGTTTTTGAAGGAGAGGAGGAGTCGAGTTCGATCCACCTGGACCCGTGGCTGGAGGCGAACCGGGGGCGGCTGGCGGCAGATCTCGCCGTGATCTCGGACTCGGGCTTCTTCGACGGCAACCTGCCGGCGATCACGGTCGGCCTGCGCGGGATCGCCTACGTCCAGATCGATGTGACGGGCGCTCCGATCGACCTCCACTCGGGCAGCTACGGTGGCGCCGTTCAGAACCCGGTCAACGCGCTCGCCTCGATCATCGCTGGCCTCAAGGGGCCCGACGGTCGGATCCGCGTGCCCGGCTTCTATGACGACGTCGTGGCCCTGACCGAGCTGGATCGGGCGGCGTTTGCGGCGCTGCCGTTCGACGAGGTGGCCTACCTCGCTTCGTTGGCCGTGCCGGCACTGTTCGGTGAGGTCGGCTTTACCACGCTCGAGCGGCGTGGCGCGCGGCCAACCCTGGACGTCAACGGCATCTGGGGCGGATTCCAGGGCGATGGCAGCAAGACGATCATCCCGGCTCACGCCCACGCCAAGATCAGTTGTCGGCTGGTCGCGGATCAGGATCCTGTCCGAGTTGCGGACCTGCTCGAGGCGTACGTGCTCGAGATCGCCCCACCAGGCGTGCGCGTTGCGGTCCAGCGGCTAGGCGGCGGACGACCGAGCCTGACCCCCATTGCACACCCAGCCACGAAGGCTGCCGCTCGGGCGCTGACGGCAACCTTCGGTCGGGAACCACTGTACATCCGGGAAGGCGGCTCGATCCCCGTTTGCGCCAGCTTCGAATCGATCCTGGGTCTGCCGGTCGTGTTGCTCGGGTTCACACCGCCGGACGACAACGCCCACGCCCCCAACGAATCCATGGCACTGTCCAACCACGAGACCGCCATTCGCACGGTCGCCCGCTATTGGGACGAGTTGGCTGCCCTGCCCCGATAGCGCGATCTTCCGTCCGGCCGGTTCGGTCCGGTATGGTCGCGACGGGTGTTTCCACAATCGACGGGTGCTAGGATGCCCGCACCGCACGACCGGGAGGTCCACGTCTGGTGAGTACCGAGGCAGCGCCCACGAACGCCATCGCCCCAAAAGCGACATGGGGACTCGAAACGCCGAACGGCAACATGACGCCGCGTTCGGCGCTGGACGTGCTGGTCGATCTCAACGAGCAGGTCAACTCCGGCAAAGTCGGCGAGTACCAGCCGGTGCCGCTCGGCTTCACGCCCCTGGACAAGACGATCGGAACGGGGTTGCGAGCTGGCGAGCTGCTGCTCATTGGTGGCGCCCAGGGCACCGGCAAGACCACGATGGCACTCCAGATGGCTCGCAACGTGGCCTCCGGCGGCCAGGCCAACGTCCTGTACCTGTGCTTCGAACACGACGAACAGTACCTGCTGAACCGGCTCATCGCGCTTGAGTCGGCCCTGGCCCACCTGCCCCACAAGACCGGCGCGATCAAGATCCAGGACGTGCGCAAGGAGATCCTCGGATCGTGGACCGCCGAGGGTTCCGGGGGCCCACAACTGGCCAACAACCCGCGCCTCCGGCCGTCCCTCGACCGGATCGCCCGGTACGGTCAGAATCTCTTCCTCATGCGCGGCTCCCAGAGCGTCAGCACCGTCGACAACATCCGCCTGCTCGTTCGCCAGCACCGTGAGCTGTCGGGCGATCGCCGCCTCCTGCTGGTCATCGACTACATGCAAAAGGTACCGGTCTATCCCGAGCCGCCGACCGAGTCGGAAAAGGTCACCTACGTGGTCAACGGCCTCAAGGACATCGCGCT
>JANMQO010000084.1:0-1632 GCA_031370565.1 Chloroflexota bacterium | reverse complement strand
AGGTCCGGGGCAGGAAAGCGAGCGGTCAACCGGACCCCGAGGACCGGGATGTCCAGGTCCGGGCCATCGACCGCAAGGACGGTCAGCGCGTCGCCGCCGGCGATCCCGCCAGCCAGAGCGGCCAGGTCGTACGCGTGATAGAGCGAAGCGCGGCCGGGGGCGTCGTGATCGCCGGGGATGAGCACCGTCCGGATCCCGGCGGCAACGAGGCTCTTGAGGACGGCCGCGACCCGCTCGACGGACCGGCGCGGCTCGACGCTCGAATCGAACAGGTCGCCGGCGATGATGACCAGGTCGACCGGACTGGCGATGGCCAGCTCGACGGTGCGCTCAAAGGCGGCGAACTGGCGCTCCCGCTGATCAGACGCGCGTTCACCCAGCAGCGGATAGCGGGTGCCGAGGTGCACATCGGCAGTCTGAAGGATGCGCAGCATCGCCGGTTCGGGACCTCCTGCTCGGACACTGCAGACGGGATCCGGACCGGGCGCCGCCCGCCACAGGGGCGTTGCCCCAGGGCGCCGTCAGCGTCTGGAGCGAACGAGGAACCCCCTGACCCTCGCTCGCCAGTCCGAGTCTCGGGGCCGATTGTGACAGGTTCGCTGGCACGATGGCAGTGCTGAGATGCGGCGTCCGGGCCGCCACGCGGAGGCGACGGCTCCATTCGAAGGTCGGTGCTATTCTGCCCGACAACATCACCGGTGCGCCCCGAAACAGGCACCTTGAAGAACGGCACCCTGGTCGCGCGGCGCCCGGCCTCTCCCGCCAGCCCGCCGCTCTTCGGCCTGCGCAAGGCGCATCGAGCGCCACCGCGAATGTCCCGGGAGGACTGGGTTTTGACCTACACCGATCGCACCCTCAGCTGCGTCGATTGCGGCGTGGCCTTCATCACTCTGCTGCGGACCAGGAGTTCTACGTAGAGAAGGGCTTCTCGTCGGATCCCAAGCGCTGCACCAGCTGCCGCGCCCTGCGGCGGGCCGGACGGGACGCATCCGAGGGCGACGTTCGCTCGATCGGCGGCCCGCGCGGCTACGAACGTGGGGACCGCCCGGAGCGCGAGTACTTCGCGGTGCTGTGCTCCTCGTGCGGCAACCAGGCCCAGGTCCCGTTCAAGCCGCGGATGGACCGGCCGGTCTATTGCTCGGACTGCTTCCGGGCCAACAGTACCGGCTGAGGCGCCTCGGTCGCGCCGTGGCGGCTGACGGCGGCTTGCGCAGGCCCAACCAACCGGACAGACTGGCCCCATGACGGCACGCCAGCGCTGGACGATGACCGCGGCCATCCTCGGCTCGGGGATCGTCTTCCTCGATTCGACCGTGGTCAACGTCGCGCTCAGGCGGATCGGCCAGGAGCTGCCGGCCAGCACGATCGGCGTGCTCGAAGGCCAGACCTACATCAACAGCGGGTACCTTGCCGTGTTGGCAGCCCTGCTCATCCTCGGCGGCGAGCTGAGTGACCGCTACGGGCGCCATCGAATCCTGTCGATCGGCCTGGTCGCGTTCGGCCTGACCTCGGCGCTGTGCGGCCTCGCCCCCACCCTGGAGGCGCTCGTCGTCTTCCGACTGCTGCAAGGTGCGGCGGCGGCGCTCCTCGTGCCGGGCTCGCTGGCCCTCATCACGACCACCTTCGAGGGGC
>JANMQO010000046.1:0-11096 GCA_031370565.1 Chloroflexota bacterium | reverse complement strand
CTGCGCCTATCCCACGACGTCCAGCTGGTCGATACGCCCAGGGCCGCAACCATCCTGTTGATCGCCGGTGACGTTGCCGAAGCACACCGCGAGGCGCTGGCGCGGACGCACGATCTTTTGCCCCATCCGCGAGCGACCGTCACGTGGGGAACAGCCGACCCGCTGGGGGGGCTCCGGAGCACCGCGACCTCGATCGATCTCCGGCTCGATCCGGTCCAGACACTGCGCTCGTTGTTCCGCGATCTGCTGACCCGCCGCCGGCCGTCCGAACTTCCGCTCCTGCCCGACGTCGACCCGGTCGAATGGCGTGGTGTCGGTCCCTACGGGCAGGGCGGCACCGGGATGACCGGGGGCACTCCGTACGGGCGACCGATGGCCGAACTCGGGCCGGACCGCGACGGGCTCCGGCTCGACGTGCTGCGGGTGACCCTCGGACCGTTCTTCCCGCGCCTCCCGGCCGGGCTCGTCCTGGATCTGAAGACGGCGGGTGATGTCGTAACCGAGGCCGCGGCGGTCGAGGCCACGAGTAGTCACCCGGCGGCCGCGGCCTCCGCTCGGACGTCGTCTCCGTTCGTCCGCGCGCTGCTCGAACCCGTCCCGATCGCCGAGCTCGAGCTGGCGCGCGCCCGCGACCATCTTCGCTGGCTGGCCGATGCCCTCATCGCACAGGGACTCCCCGCGCTCGGCCTGCGCGCGCTGCGGCTGGCGCATGACGTCCGGCCGGGCGACGAGGACCGGATCCGTCGCTTCGCCGGCCGCCTCCGACGCACCGGATTGTTCCGCTGGTCGCTCCCACGGGTAAGTCCCATCGACCCGACGAGGCTAGGTGGCCTGGGGCTCGGCCCGATCGCACGGGCCGCCGGACTGGCCGAGGACGTGCGGGCCGAGGACCCGGGCTACCGGGCGCTCGGGTTCGCCCCGTTCGTGCTGGATCGGAACGATCCGGTCGGCCGCTGGCAGGTCCGGCTGGAAGAGGCGGCCCGTGCGCTCGAGCTCGCCGCACAGGCGGGCGGGCGCATGACGACGGTGGTTGGGCGAGTGGAGTCGCCGCGCGGCCGCCTCCAGCCCGGAGACAGCCCGACCGACCGGGTGCTCGAGCTGGTCCCTGAGATCCTGCCCGGCCTTGAGTGGGGCGATGCCATCGCGACGCTGATCAGCCTGGACCTGGACCTCGACGAGGCGGCTGTGGCAACGGCTGCCCTCGCCATGCGGACGACGGCATGAACGCCTATGCCTCCGTCGAGATCGCCCTCGTCGCCGTGGCGCTGACCCTCCTGCTCGGCGTCTACGTCATCGCGGTCGCCGACCGCCTGGTGGGGCAGGCCATCGCGGGAGGTGGTACTCGCGTCCGCGAAGCGCTCATCGCGCCGGGCAGGACCACCGCCCTCTTGCTGTCGCAGTCGCGAACGACCACGGAGCGGCCGGATAGCGCAGGCTGGGCTCTCGCCCCGGCGCTACTCGCGGGCCTCGCGGCGTTCGCGCTCGCGTTCGTCCCCCTCGGGCCGAGACTCGTGATCGCCGACGCGGACACCGGGTTCGTCGCGTTCTCGGCGGCGATCGCCTTCGTGATGATCGCCGTGTTCCTGCACGGCTGGTCGCCGAACTCCCCGTTCGCGCTTCATGGCGCGTACCGGTACGGAGCCCAGGCACTGTCGTTCCAGATCCCGTTCCTGCTCGCCATGCTGGCCACCGCGCTGCCCGCCGAGTCCCTCTCGATCGTTCGCATCGTGGAAGCCCAGGAGCCGCTCTGGAACGTCGTCCGCCAACCCCTCGGGTTGCCGCTCTATCTCGTGGTGGGCCTCGGGGTCAGCTTCTGGGGCCCCTTGAATCTGCCGGATGCCGCCGATCTCGCGGGTGGGACGTCGGTCGAGGACGCTGGTCCGGCGCGGCTGCTCTGGGGGGCGGCCCGCTCGTCGATGCTCGTCGCGGTCGCGGCCATGGGTGCGGCGGGCTTCCTCGGCGGTTGGTTTGGCCCCGTCCTGCCAGGCCCCGTCTGGATGATCCTCAAGACGGTGACGCTCCTCGCGCTCATCGTGGTCGCCGGCCATGTCCTCGGGCGCGTGCGTATCGAGACGTTCGTGATCGTCGCGTGGACCGTCCTCATCCCGCTCGCGCTGCTCAACGTGTTCGTTTCCGGAGCACTCCTGCTGTGATCACCGGTCCCATCGTCGATGCCGCCTTCTTCCTGTTCGCCGCGGGCGCGATCATCTCGGGCTACCGCGTGTTCCGGACCGATTCGATGGTCCGGGCGGCGTTCTACCTGCTCGCCTCGTTCGCGGCTGTCGGCGGGATCCTCGTCCTGCTCGGATCGGAGTTCCTGGGGATGGTGCTGATCCTGATGATGGCCGGCGAGATGCTGATCATGGCCATCGTCATGGTCATGTTCATGATGAACCCGGCCGGCCTCAACCCGATGGTCATGGTCCACCAGAACCGCGTGGCCGCCTTGGCGGGGGTCGTCGCGTTCCTCGCCCTCGGGGGCGTCGCGCTGTTGGGCGAGTTCCCCAGCCGGCCGGCTCCGAAGCCCGCGGCCGCCACCCGGGAGCTCGGCGAGGAGTTGCTCGGTGATTCGATGCTGGTGTTCCAGACGGCCGGAGTCACGCTGCTGGCGACGATGATCGGCGCAATCGCGATCACCTCCAGTCGCGGCCGCCATGGATCGGCCGAGGAAGGCTCCAGCGAGCCGCCACTCCAGCCGGACGAGGAGGACAAGGCGTGAGCACGGAAGCCGTCCTCATCGTGGCCGCCGCCCTCTTCGGGATCGGCGTCTATGGCGCCCTCAGCCAGCAGTCGTTCGTGATGCTGATGATGGGCCTCGAGCTCATGATCAACGCCGCCATCCTCGCCCTCGTTGTGCTGTGGGCCCGAGCCGCGGGCGGCAACCCGCAAGGTCAGATGCTCGGGGTCGTCTTCCTGACCGTGATGGCCGTCGAGATGGCCATCGGCTTCGCGCTCATCACCGGGGTCTATCGGGTCCGACGAGCGGACATCACCGAGAAGCTCCGCCGGCTCAAGGGGTGAATGTCCTCATCCTGCCGCTCTTGCCCTTGGTTGCAGCCGGGGTGGTGTGGCTGACCGCCGGTCGCCCGCGCCTCGCCGCCGGCGTCGCCGTGGGGGTACTCGTGGCGACGCTGGCCGTGGGCCTCTGGGCCGCGATGGCTACGCCCGGCACGACCATCGCCTGGAGCCCGGCGATCGAGCTGACGCTCCGTGTCGATGGCTTCGGGCGGCTGATGGTCGTCCTCGTCCCGTTCATCGCGGCGCCGATCGTCGCGTACGCTGCTGCCAGCGAGCCGGAAGGCCGCACCCGACTGCTCGTCCTGATGCTCGCGTTCGTGGCGGCGATGCTCATGCTCGTCGTGGCGGCAGACTTCGTGACGTTGCTCATCGGCTGGGAACTGGTCGGCGCCACGTCCTGGGCGCTGATCGGCCACACGTGGCGGGACCGCTCGAACGTCGAGGCCGGGACGCAGGCGTTCCTCACGACGCGGCTGGGCGATCTGGGCCTCTACGTCGCCGCGGGGGCGGCGTTCGCTGCCAGCGGGTCGTTCGCCTTCGACGCCCTCCCGGGAGCGTCGTCGCCGTGGCGGGAGATCGTCGCCGGGGGCGTGCTGCTGGCGGCGGCCGCGAAGTCGGCCCAGGTACCGTTCAGCCCGTGGCTGTTCGCCGCGATGGCCGGCCCGACGCCGGTGTCGGCGCTCCTCCACTCGGCGACACTCGTGGCCGCGGGCGTGTACCTCCTGATCCGCCTGGCCCCGGCCCTGGAGCCGGTCGCCTGGTTCCTGCCGCTGACCGCGCTCATCGGTATCGTGACAGCGCTCGCCGGGGGCATCGTGGCCACGTTCCAGACGCACATGAAGCGTGTCCTCGCCGCGTCGACCTCGGCCCAATACGGCCTCATGTTCGTCGCGGTCGGGGCCGGATCGACGGCCGCGGCCGGTGCCCAGCTCGTTACCCACGCGGCCTTCAAGTCGCTCCTGTTCCTCGCGGTCGGTAGCGCTATCCACGCCACCGGCTCCGCGCTGCTCGGCCGCTTCCGGCTCGGCCGGGTGCTACCGTTCGTCGCGGCGGCGGCCGGGGTGGGCTCGCTCGCGCTGGCCGGAATCCCGCCGCTTGGCGGCGCCTGGAGCAAGGAGGCTGTCCTGGGTGCGGCCATCGAAACGTCGATCGGACTTGGCGTGGCCACCCTGACCGCCGGGTTCCTCAGCGCCCTCTACGCCGGACGCCTCCAGCTGCTCGCGTTCGGCTCGGGCGAGCCCCCGCTTCGGGTCCGCCGTCCGACGTCGACGGAACTCGTCGCAATCGGCACGCTCGCGGCAGCGAGCGTCGCCCTGGGGGCTCTGTGGATCCCGGGGGTGTCGGCCATCCTCCAGACGCTGACGGGTACCCGCCTGCCGAGCGGCGGCCCGTGGGAATTCGCCGTCGCGCTCGCGACGGTCGCGGCTGGCGGGCTGGCCGTGCTCCTGCTCGAGCGGCGAGGGCACCTCCTCGACCTCGGCCTCAGGCCGTCGCTCCGAGCCGGCGTCGAGGACTGGCTGATGCTGCCTCGCCTCACCTCCGCATTGGTGGTCGCTCCGACCCTGCGCCTGTCCCTGGCCCTGGCGCGCGCGGACGACCGCGTCATCGACGCCGGAGTCAGGGCGTCGGCCCGGACCGCACGACTGGTGTCGTCGCTGGTCGATCGACACGTCGAGTTCTCGATCGATGGCGTCGTCCAGACAGTCGCTGCGGGCACCCTGCGCGCCGCCGACGTCTCGCGCGTCGCCGACGACGCGGGGGTCGACCGCGCGATCGAGGCGACGGGACGTGGCATCGGTCTGGCCGGCCACCAGAGCCGCCGACTGCAGACCGGTCTGACCCACCACTACTTCGTCATCGTCGCGGTGGGGCTGGCCCTCATCGCGGTGGTCCTCGCAGCCGCCCGCTGACGCCACGGGCCCAGGAGTGTCCCTTTGCTGAGTCTCGCCATCTTCGTCCCGATCGCGGCCGCCATCGCATTCGCCTTCCTGCCCCGGACGGCCCGCCTGGCGGGTCGCGAGCGGTGGCTGCAGGCGATCGCGACGGTCATCGCGGCGATCCCTCTCGGGCTCCTCGTCATCGCCTGGCTGCGCTTCGAGGGGACGGGCGGCTTCGAGCAGGTCGAGGCCGTCGAGTGGATCCCGACCCTCGGGGTCGGCTACCGCGTCGGGATCGACGGCCTGTCGCTCCCGCTGGCCGCGATGACGGCGCTGCTCTTCGTCGTGTCGGTCGCCTACCCCGTCGACTTTCGCGGGCGGCCGGTTCCCTACTTCGTGCTGATGCTGTTCCTTGAAGGCGTGTCGATCGGCCTGTTCCTGGCGCTCGACCTCTTCCTCTTCTTCGTCTTGTGGGACGTCTCGCTCGTTGCGATGTACTTCCTGATCGCAGCCTGGGGCCACGGCGACGCCCAGCGCTCGGCCCTGAAATTCTTCATCTACACGTTTGCCGGCTCGTTGCCGCTCCTCCTGGCGATCCTCGGCCTGTACCTCGCCACCGAGCCGCGAACCTTCGACATGGCCGAGATCATCCGCCAGCAGCCACTGGCAGGTGCCGGCCTCTATGCGACCGTGGTCTTCATCGGCTTCTTCATCGGCTTCGCGATCAAGACGCCGCTCGTGCCCGTCCACACCTGGTTGCCGCCGGCACACGTCGACGCTCCCGGACCGGCGTCCGCCATCCTGGCGGGTGTCCTCCTGAAGATGGGTACGTACGGGTTCGTGCGGATCCTCATGTCGATGATGCCGGACACGTGGGCCCGGTTCGCCCTGCCGATCGCGATCCTGGCGACCATCGCCATCGTGTATGGCGCGCTCGTGGCGCTCGCTCAGACGAATCTGAAACGGCTCATCGCCTATACGAGCATCAACCACATGGGCTATGTCGTGCTCGGGCTGGCCGCGGCCGGCACCGTCGTCACGGGTCAGGAGGCTGCCAGGGCGATCGCCCTGACCGGTGCGACCGTCGAGATGGTCGCGCACGGGCTCATCACGGGGGCGCTCTTCCTGATCAGCGGCTCGATCCTCACCCGGGGCGGGACGTACGAGATCGACGCCTACGGCGGGCTGCTGACGCGGGCGCGGTGGCTGACCGGATTGGCCGCCCTGCTGATCTTCGCGAGCCTGGGTCTGCCGGGCCTGGCCGGCTTCGTGGCCGAGGTCCAGATCTTCGTCGGCACGCTGGCCATCTACCCGGCTCTTGCGGCCGTCGCGCTGCTGGGCATCGTCATCACGGCCGCGTTGTTCCTGCGCATGCTCGGCCGGCTGTTCCTCGGCACCCTGCCTGAGCACTGGCGCGGCTTCCCCGATCTCGGCCGAGCGGAGGCCGTGGCGCTCGGTGCGCTCGCCGCGGTCGTGCTGCTGATCGGCGTCTCTCCTGCCTGGCTGCTCGGGGTCGTCGATTCCTTCGCCGGGCCGTTCGTCGGTCGGCCTTGACCGCGGGCAGGATGCCTGATCGGCGCGGATCGGGCGCGCGATGAATGGCGGCGCCGGAATGGTCGCCGTCGTCGGCGATGTCCTGCCGGAGATCGCCCTCGTGTTGGGCGGGATCGTTGTCCTGCTGTATGCCCTCTTCGCGACCGCGGACCGCCAGGTCGGGGCGGCCCTCCTCGCCCTGGCAACGGTCACGATCGCCAGCCTTCTCACCTTGCGGATGCTCGCGCACGACCAGATCGTGACGTTCTTCGGGACGTACGCGCGCGACGGTGGCGCGCTGTGGGCAAAGCTGATCGTCCTCGCGGCGACGGCCGCGACGATCGGGCTGTCCGTCCCGTGGTTCCGCCGCGACCCGCGGCATGGCGAGTACTACACCCTGCTGCTCTTCTCCGCGCTGGGTGCCGTGCTGTTGGCCGGAGCGACGGACCTCAAGGAATTCATTGTCGCCATGCTCCTGTCGTCGGCGACCGGATTCGTCCTGTGCGCCTACCACCGGCGATCGTCGCCGGCCGCGGAGGCCGCGATCAAGTACTACCTGATCGGCGCCCTCGCCAACTCAGCCTTGCTGATCGGTGTCGCGTTCTTGTTCGGACTTGCCGGTGGAACGACGCTTGAAGCCCTTGCCACCGGGCTGCCCGACCACAGCCTGACCGCGGTCGTGGGTGTCGGGCTGGTGATCCTGGGCATCGCATTCAAGATCGGCGCCGTGCCCGCGCACGCGTGGGTGCCCGATGTCGCCCAAGGTGCCCCCGCCCCGGTCGCCGCCTTCGTGACGGCCGTCCCGAAGGTCGGTGGGTTCCTGTTCCTGGCCCGCTTCGTCCTCGCGCTTCCGGACAGCTCGGTCGGTTGGCAGCTCATGATCGCCCTCCTGGCGGCAGCGACGATGACGCTCGGCAACTTGGCGAGCCTCTGGCAGGACGACCTGCGGCGCCTGCTCGGCTGGTCGGCGGTGTCGCAGACCGGGTATGGGCTGATGGCAATCGTCGCCATCGGGCGCAGCGACCTTGCCGTGCCAGCGCTCCTCTTCTTCCTGCTCGCGTACGTGCCGGCGAACCTCGCGGCGTTCGGGGTCGTCGTGGAACTGCGTGGGCGCACCGCGATCACCGACTACGCCGGCTTGGCGCGGTCACGACCGGCACTGGCCGGCGGCCTGGCGCTGAGTTTCCTGTCCTTCATCGGCGTGCCCCCTCTCTCCGGGTTCGTCGCCAAGCTGCTGCTGTTCGTGGTCGCCATGGAGGTCGGGTACACGTGGCTCGCCGTCGTCGCCGCGGTCAACACGGTGATCTCGATCTTCTACTACGTGCGGGTTCTGGCCCCCGCCTACTTCGGGGACCTGCGCGCGCCGATGCCGGTGCTCGGGCGGGCAGCGGCCTGGACGGCGCTGGCCTCCGCCGCCGCGCTGGTCGTGACCGGGATCGCCGCCGAACCGTTCATGGCCGCGTTCAAGGCGGTGGGACTGCTCATCCGCTGACGCGCCCCGAGGGGGACGAGGTGCGGCCGGTGCGATCCTCATGCTCGCCGAACTGCGAACGTCACCTGCGGTGCGCTCCCGCTGACGCCGCTTTCCTCAGTCTGTGCTCCGTCTGGTCGTCGCCCTTGTCGTCGTTGTCGCAACCGGGAGCGGATGTGCCAGCCCAGCCCCGACGGCGACGCCAGCTTGTCTGGGCGTACCCGGCCCTGCGCAGTCTGGCCGACCGAGCGGACCGACGCCAGCGGCCCCGCCCTTGCCCGCGCCGTCATCGTCGACGCGGCCCAGCGCGACCGCGAGCGTCCGCCCGACGGCGGCTCCCGGCTGGGTCCGCCGGCGTGACGCCCCGGTGGCGCGGACCGAAGTCGGAGCTGCCGCCTACGGCCGGCAGCTGTGGGTCGCCGGTGGGTTCGACCGCGAGATTCGGGCGACCCGGACGGTCCTCGTCTACGGTCCACGGACCGATACGGGGCATTCCGGGCCCGACCTTCCAGTCGCCGTCCAGCACGCGGCCGTCGTCTCGACCGGCAGCAAACTCTACGTCCTTGGCGGCTCCCTGGGCTCGACCTTCCGGAACCCGACGACCGACGTCTGGCGTCCCGGTGCCCGCTCATGCTGGCGCATTTGTGAGTGGGCAGATCTCCGTCGCCGATAGGTACCACCGCTGTCAGTCATAGGCCCAGGTCGCGCGGCCACCGGTCACGAGACGCAAGCACGGCCCGCGCCCGCGGCAGCGCACTGACCGCCCTCGCGCCCATCGGGCCAGCCCTACTGGGTGACCGTGATCGCGGCCTTCATGCCGCCAGCGTAGTGGGCGGTTTCGTGGCAACCGGCGAGGAACGCGCCAGCCTTCGAGAAGGTGTGCGTCAGCTCCTTTGTCTCGCCCGGCTTGAGGACGATGCCATCAGGCTCATCCCGGGACATCCCGCCCATGGACATCATCTCCTGCTCATGTTGCCCCTGCGCCGCCTCGTCGCCGAGGTAGAACTCGTGATTGGTGGCGCCCGTGTTGGTCACGACGAACCGCACGGGCATGCCGGCCTTTACGGTCATCTGGGCAGGCTCCAACCGGAGGGCGTCGGTGAGCTTGACCTGGACCTTCTGGGTGGCGGCGCTGGCCGACGAGGCCGCTGGCGGCGCTGATGCGGGCGTGATTGGCGCGGCGGTTGAACCGCCAGCGGAGCATGCCGCGAAGACGAGGATCAGCGCGGGAGCGAGGGCGAGGTGGCGCAGTCGCATGATTCCTTCTCCTCCAGTGTGGTAGTTGGCTTGCATCGGGCAGGTGAGTCGAGCCTGTCGTGCCGGACAATGTTGTCGAGTCGGCCAACGAAGCCTACGCGCGAAACGGCACCGACCGCGCAGGTCATCGGTCACACGTCCACTCGCTTGCCGGCGAACTCGAGTCCTCGTCCTTGCAGCAGCCTGCCTCGTGGTCGGACAGGTACTGCTCCGGGGCGGCCTCGAAGCGGCTCAGGCAGCCCGGGCATTTGAACCGCAGGGTACGTTCTCGGTAACGAGCAGTCAGGCCCTCTCCCGCCGGGATGTCGTTGCCGCAAACGAGGCACTGTGCGGCGGCTTCGTAGCGCGAGTCAACAACTTTGAGCTCTTTAGCGACAGCCATCATGCAGCCTCCACGATGATCCGACCTCGGAGCATCCCCATCTGGCAGGTGAATCCATGCTCGCCGGGATCGCCGGGCATGAACTCGATTGGAACGACCGCCCCGTTCGGCAGCGGGGTCGACTTGCCGAAGTCGGGCAGGACGACCTGCTCGGAGCAGGTTGCCGTCTCTTCGCGGCGGAACAGGAGCCGGACCGGCCGCCCGGCGGCGACCCGGATCGTGTCGGAGTGTGTCGCCCATCACGATGATCATCTGCTCCTGGTAGCCGTCCGAGACGAGCGAGGCCTTGACGCCGGCGGTCTGCTTGAACCAGAAGAACCAGGCGATGAAGCCGATGACGGCAAGGCCACCGATCGTGATGACCTGCTGGCTGCTCGCGTCCAATCGCGCTTGGATCGGCTGTTCCAACATGGCTACCTTGGGCCTCCGAAGTGCAGCAAGAGCACCACCATGAGCACGATGAGTACTCCTGCGGCGAGCGGATGGGCGACCGTGCTGACCACCATCGACATGCCCGTCATCGTCATCGCGCCGCCTGCGAGCAGCTGGTCGGCGACGACGAGGATCGCCGCAATCAGGAGCAGGGCTGCAAGCGGATCAGGCATGGTGTGAGTTCAGCGCCCGCACCTGAGTCACCCCTGAGGACTGGCTAACGGCCGGCTGAGAACTCAGGTCGTTCGACCACGTCCCAGTGTCCCGATCCGGAAGTCACCCGGGGCTCGCGGACTTCCGGGGACGGTGGTGGGGCGGCACTGGCAACTCCTGGCTCGCTCAGGTGTTGCGACGACCGCGGGAATCCGCCGACTTTCACATGGCCATTGACAGCCGATGTCGATTGCGATCGTTCCCTTCATGCTCGCCTCGAAGCGGCCAGGCGCGTGACAGGCGAAGGCGAATGGGCCGGGCCTGTTGCATGCGTACGTCAGCGCGGAGTGTCCCGATGGGCGCTGGTCATACGGTCAGCAGGATCGCGAACCCGAGCGCGAGCACAACGATCGCCAGCACGAGGCGCGTCCCACTGGCGTGCTCGAGATGCCAGCGATTGACCACCCGGATCAGGCCGGGTCGGCTGGCGAGGACGAGGAGCACGACGAGCGGAGTGATGTACGCCAGGTTGTACAGGACGAGACCGCCAAGGCCCGCCCCGACGGTCCCGCTGGCTCCGAGCAGCGCCACAACACCGAGATAGACGGCGCCGGAGCACGGGACCGTGCACAGCCCGATCAGGACTCCGCCGCCGAACAGAGCGACTGGCGAGGTCTGGCGGGCCCAGTTGCGCATCCGGCCGTGGAGCGCATGGGGTGCCTCCAGGTGCCAGCCCGCCTCCGGCAAGAGGACGTCGCGGAGCATCCAGAGCCCCATGGCGATCGCGATCAGGGCCGCGATCCGGGTCGGCAGGTGGTTCGCGCCGAACCCAGTCAGCGTCGTGAGCGCGGCCAGGATCCCCAGGCCCAGGGCGAAATACGTCACGAGCACGCCCGCCACGAAGATCGAGCCGAGACCGAGGACGGTCCGGCTTGCCCGCCGGACATCGGGCGTGTCGCCACCGGCAGCCAGC
>JANMQO010000036.1:0-2644 GCA_031370565.1 Chloroflexota bacterium | reverse complement strand
CTGCGCAACTTCTCGATCATCGCCCACATCGACCACGGCAAGTCGACCCTGGCGGACCGCCTGCTCGAGTTCACCCACACGATCGATGCCCGGCAGATGCACAGCCAGGTCCTCGATTCGATGGACCTCGAGCGCGAGAAGGGGATCACGATCAAGGCCCGGGCCGTCCGCCTGGACTACCTGGCCAGGGACGGCCTCACCTACGGGCTCAACCTCATCGACACGCCCGGCCACGTCGACTTCTCGTACGAGGTCAGACGCAGCCTGCAGGCCTGCGATGGCGCGATCCTGGTCGTCGACGCGTCCCAGGGCATAGAGGCCCAGACCCTGGCCAACGTCCACCTCGCGCTGCGCGAGCACCTCACGATCGTCCCGGTCATCAACAAGATCGATCTCCCGTCGGCTCAGCCGGAGCTGATCATGGACGAGCTGGAGAACGTCCTGGCCATCCCGCGCGAGGAAGTCATCCTGGCCAGTGCCAAGGAGGGCCTCGGGATCGAGGCGATCCTCGAGGCGGTGGTCGCCCGGGTGCCGCCGCCGCGGGGAGATCCGAAAGGCCTGCTCCAGGGGCTCATCTTCGATTCGCACTACGACCCATACAAGGGTGTCATCGTCTACGTGCGGCTCGCCTCCGGCACGCTCCATGCGCACGACACGATCCGGCTGATGGCCTCCGGCGTCGAGTCGGAGCTGCTCGAGTTGGGCGTCTTCCGACCCCAGCTCGTGCCCATGCAGCAGCTTCGCGCCGGCGAGGTCGGCTACGTCGCGACCGGGCTCAAGAGTGTCCGGGACGCCCAGGTCGGGGATACCCTCACGAATGCCCACGCGCCCGCCACGGAGGCGTTGCCGGGCTACCAGGAGGCCAAGAGCCTGGTCTTCGCCGGGATCTACCCGATCGGCGGCGAGGACTACCCGCTCCTGCGCGACGCGCTCGAGAAGCTCCACCTCAACGACGCCAGCTTCACCTACGAGCCGGAGAGCTCGATCGCGCTGGGCTTCGGCTTCCGCTGCGGGTTCCTGGGCCTGCTCCACATGGAGATCGTCCAGGAGCGGCTGGAGCGGGAGTTCAATTTGGAGCTCATCGCCTCGGCGCCGTCGGTCAAGTACCGGGTGGTGCTGACCAACCTGCGCGGCACGCTCGAGGTGGACAATCCGGCCCTGATGCCCAACGCCGGCGAGATCGAAACCATCGAAGAACCGTGGGTCAAGGTCGGCGTGGTGACCCCCAGTCAGTACATTGGCGCGCTCATGGAGCTCTCGACCAACCGCCGGGGCACGTTCGTGGGCATGGAGTACCTGGACCCCCAGCGAGTCCTGATCACCTTCGAGATGCCCCTCGCCGAGCTCATCGTCGACTACTACGATCAGCTCAAGAGCCGCAGCCAGGGCTACGCCTCGATGGACTACGAGGAGGCCGGCTACCGGGCCGCCAACCTGGTCAAGCTCGACGTCCTGGTGGCCGGCGAGCCGGTCGACGCGTTGAGCCTCATCGTCCACCGCGATCGCTCCCAGTCCATCGGGCGTCGGCTGACCGAGAAGCTCAAGGAGCTCATCCCGCGCCAGATGTTCGAGGTCCCCATCCAGGCTGCCATCGGCTCGAACGTGATCGCTCGCGAATCGGTCCGCGCGATGCGCAAAAACGTCCTCGCCAAGTGCTACGGTGGCGACATCTCGCGCAAGAAGAAGTTGCTCGAGAAGCAGAAGGAGGGCAAGCAGCGGATGAAGCGCGTCGGGTCCGTCGAGATTCCGCAGGATGCCTTCCTGGCCGTGCTCCGGATGGACGAGGCGTGAGTCACGGCGCGGTAGCCGGCAGAGACGGCTAGGGGACGAGATGGAGGCGACGCTCCGGACGCTCATCGCGCTGGCCTTCACGGGCCTGCTCGTCCTGCTCCGGCTCGAGGCGGATCGCTTCGGTGCCGCCGAGTACGTCGAGGCGGACCGCGACGGTGAGCGGCCCGCCTCGCGCCGCCAGCTGGCCTGGTATCTGCTGGGTATTGGCCTGATCGGGGCGGTCTGGTTCAGCGACCCGGCGCCTGACGGCCAACTCTTCCTTCGACTGGGTGATCCCGGCGCGGCGATCCTGTGGGGATTCCTGCTCGGCGGACTCGGGATCGGCCAGGGGCTGTTGCTCGCCCGGCGCCAGCCCGGTCCGTTTCGACCGCCGGACGCCGAACAGTACCCGCGAGCCGTGCTCATCTCGGCCGGGACGGCCCTCGTCGACGAACTGACCTTCCGCGGTGCGCTGCTGGGCCTGCTCGTCGTGGCCGGCCTCGACCCGCTCCCTGCCGTCGTCATCCAGACGCTCGTGTATGCCCTGGCGACCAGGCTCGGCAAGCCGGGTCGGGACCGCGTGCTCCTTGCCCGCTCGCTCGTCATCGGATTGGTGGCCGGCTACGCCACGCTGGCGACAGGCGGGATCGGCGCCGCCTTCGTGGGCCACCTGGTGACCCGGATCGCGATGTTCACGGCCACCGGACATGTTGGCCAGGACCCGACCGCGCGCTCGATGCCGGCGGTGAGCCACGATCCGCGCGTGTTGGCGCAGCGTCGGCGGACTGGCGAGGGGACCACGGGACCAACCGCCCGCCCGTCATGACGGCATCGGTGCGGAGCCACCCGTCATGACCGGCATCGTTGCGGAGCC
>JANMQO010000033.1:0-3494 GCA_031370565.1 Chloroflexota bacterium | reverse complement strand
GGGTCCGTTCCTGGAGCGGTTCGCCCGCGTCAACAACGGTGAGCCGCATCCATACGCGAACGGCATGGACCGTCCAAGCCGTCGCGTCGCCGAGGGCGCGGCCTGATCATCTCCGCATTGAGCCGGGCCACGCTCGATCATCACACTCGCTCCGGGCACCACGACCGGCTCGTCGCGCCACTTGACGATCCGGCGCTGCTCGGGCGTCATGTCGGCATCGGCCGGTCGAATGGCGTCGACTTGAACCCCCCCTTGGCGGTGTCGCCTCGTGGCCCCCGCAGGATACGCTCCGCGAAGTGGTCAGGCGGGCCATGAACCCACCGCGGCGTCGGAGCAGACCAACTCCCGGTCTGCCTCGACGAGCTCGTCTTCCGCTGGAACCGCCGGCGCTCACCGATGGCGGGCTTCCAGGCGCGCTCGACAGAAGCGTGAGTCAGCGCGCCCCTTCGAGAATGCGGAAGGCCACCGCCTGCATGACGCGGGCGACATCCTGCCGGAACGGGAGGCCGTCGAGCCGGACGCCCTTAAGGCGCGGCGAGAGGATCTCGATGCCGATCACCGAGCCATCCGCCGCGTAGTCGATGCCCCGAGAGTCATCGAGCCGCACTTGGTGATCCCACGGCTTCTCGATGACCGTCAGGTAGGCGGCATCCACGGACTCGTCGTATTCGAGTAGCAGGTTCTTCTTCATGGCTTGCGACCCGTACGCCACACGGTCACGACGCGGCCATCGTAGACATCGACCACGACTTCGATGCCCTGTTCGGCGAACCACCGCGTCCTGATCTCGCGCAGCTCGTCATCTTCAGATGGCCGGAGGCTGTCGGGATCCTCATACGTCAGCTTGATCATCTCAAGCGGGATTCTCTCATGTCCGGCCTCGCGGACGGCGTGACGGGGCCACGCGACGTGCCGGGGCGATGCGTCTCGTCAGCGAAGACCTCCAGGGCGGACGCCCGATCGCCGGGGTCGCGATCGAGAACCCATTCGGCGCGGTCCGTTGGGCCGAGCTGGCTCGGAGGGGCCAGCCCCTCAACCCGACCGAGACCAGTCTCTCTCGTTCGTGCTCAGGTACGGACTGTCACCGCTCGGTGACGTGGGGCAGGTTGACACCGCTCGGTTACATTGCGTAGATTGTCACCGACTGGTTACACCACGGAGAACTCCGATGCGCCTCGTCTCCATTGCTGACATCGCAGCGGCCGTTCGCGGCCGCCGGATGGACCTCGGCCTGTCGCAGGGCGACCTCGCTGCGCGGGCGGGAGTGTCACGAAAGTGGATCAACGAGTTCGAGGCAGGAGGCAAGGCGACCGCTGAACTGGGACACGTCCTTCGGGTGCTCGAGGCGCTCGGGCTGGCCATCCATACCGGGATGATTGAGCCCGAGCCGGACGGTCGCGGGATCGACCTCGATGTGATCCTGGACGACCTTCGCCATGGATGACACGCTCGTCGTCCTGATGGGAACCGAGGTTGCCGGAACGCTCACGCGCATCGCCAACAACCTCCTGCGCTTCGAGTACGACGCCGCGTACGCCGCGTTGCCCGAGGCAACCCCTCTGTCACTGTCGATGCCCCTCGCCGTGCGGACGCACGCCGATACAGCCGCCCGGCGAACCGTCTCCAACTTCCTCTGGGGGCTGCTGCCGGACAACGAGCTGGTGCTCGATCGCTGGGCGCGTCACTACCAAGTCCGCGCCACCTCTCCGTTCTTCCTGCTCGGCACGCCGGTCGGCGAGGACTGTGCCGGGGCGGTGGCGTTCTGTCAGCCAGCGGACCTGCCCCGACACCTCGAACGAGTTGGCACGGTGGAGTGGCTCTCCGAGACCGACCTCGCGGAAATGCTGCGCGATCTCCGGCGCGACCGCACGCTCTGGCTCGGCCGCGACTTCGCGGGCCAGTTCAGCCTGGCGGGCGCTCAGGCCAAGACCGCGCTCTTGTTTGAGAACGGTCGCTGGGGCCGTCCGTCCGGTGCGCGCCCCACGACCCATATCGTCAAACCTGCCAGCGCCGGCTGGTCTGATCAGGACATCAACGAGCATGTGTGCCTCACTGCCGCGCACCGCGCCGGCCTCATCACGCCCAGGTCGCGGATCGCACGGTTTCATGATCAGACCGCGATCATCGTCGAACGCTACGACCGAGCGACGGTTGGCGAGGGGATCGCCCGCGTCCACCAAGAGGACCTCTGCCAGGCGATGGGCCTGCACCCGGATGCCAAGTACGAGAGCGCCGGCGGACCGTCCGCGGCGAACATCGCCGACCTGCTACGTCGGACGATGTCCGCGAAGGAGGCAACGGATGCGATCTGGCGGTTCGCGGACGCCCTTGCCTGGAATTGGCTCATCGCCGGCACGGATGCACACGCGAAGAACTACTCCTTGCTGCTCAACCGCCGCGAGGTCCGCCTCGCACCCCTCTACGACATCTCCTCCATCCTGCCCTACGTGGGAGAGCGCAACCCCGAAGGCGAGCTGATCGACGAGCGTCGGGTGCGCATGGCGATGAAGGTTGGCGGCGAGTACGGGCTCGCGCCGCCCCGCAACAGGTGGCCGGTAGCGGCCGCCGACCTCGGGCTGCCGGTAGATGCCCTCGTTGCTCGTGTCCGCGTGCTGGCGGCGGAAGCGCCGTCCGCATTCGCCGCCGCCGCCGCCGAGCCGTCGGTCGCGGGCCTGCGGAGCCCGGTTGTCCGCCGGCTCGTGGATGCAGTTGCCGAGAGATCCCGCCGCTGCGCGGCCGTGCTGGAGGCCGCCAATGACACCTGATCGCGTCAGAGGCCGTGGCTGGCAGGCGCCCGGTCGAATCGCTGGGTGACCCGTTCAAGCTGGTCGATGTCGCCGAGCATTTCGAGTTCACGCTCGCCGGCCGCCCGCAGGATACCATCGCCCACCAGCGCGCCAAGCTCGGTCTGTACCCGCGCGACATACGGCCGTGCGTTCATCCGCTCGAACTCCTCCAGGGCGAGGCGCAGCTCCGCCGGCTGGCCGGTGCGCAGGCCGAGCGCCCGTCGGGTCTGGGCCGCCACGAGGCGGACTCCGCGCGGCTCGAGGTAGTCGAGGAGCCCGCGCAGCGTCGATTCGGCGATCAGGTGGCCACGATCGGAGCATGCGGCGATGACGCGGTCGAGGTGATCGAGGCGCCCACGGGAGCGCCAGAAGTGAGCGACGACGTCGCGCTCCAGCGCGGCCAGGTCGAGGGTGACGAACGCTCGAAGGTCACTGAGGCGCGCGTCCTGGCCCATCTCGTCGGCGATGGATTCAAACCCAGCGCGGGCCCGGTCGATGAGCGCGTCATCGCGACGAGCTCGGGCGACATCGAGCGCCGCGAGAAACCCGTGTGCAGCGTACCCGGCCGACGGTCGCCCCGCCTCCTCCCAGGCGATCTCCAGGCGGGCGTACGCCGAGGCGGCCTCATCCCAGCGACCGAGCACGTGGAGGATCGTCGTCTCCCACGCCCCCAGCCCCATCCGGAAGGCGTGGGCCTGACCGGGCCCG
>JANMQO010000019.1:0-7340 GCA_031370565.1 Chloroflexota bacterium | reverse complement strand
TCCAGTGTCCCCCGTTGTCGCTCTCCGGCGATCGCCGCCGTCGTGAAACCGACGGCGAAGATCAGGTTGAGACCGACCGCGATCGGGTGGATGAACCCGATCCCGACCGAACCCGAGAGCGAGAAGATGTCGCCACCACCGAACTGGGCGAACTGCGGCGGCAGGACGCCACTCGCGAAGATGTCCTGGAAGGTCGAACCGAACGAGTCGTAGATGATCGGCAGGAAGCTGCTCCAGATCGCGAGCGCGACCGCGACCAGCAGGACGCGCGCCCGGTTCGCTCGCCAGGTGTGGGCGAACAGCGCGAGGTTCATGCGACGTCCGGGGCGTAGAACTCGAGGAACGCTTCCTCGAGACGGGCCGGTTCGATCGTGAGGTCGTGGATCGTCGCGCCGACGATGGCCGCGAGGAATGGGGCTGCGTCGCCCTCGAGTCGGCAACTGAGTCGGCCGTCGCCGACCCGCACGTCGGAGACCCCCGGGACACCGACCAGCTGTGGTGGCGGGCCTTCGAGGCGCATCTCGACGTTTCGCTTCCGTCGGGCAAGCAACGCCGGGATGTCCTCGAGCGCCACCAGTCGTCCCTGGCGGACGATGGCCACGCGATCGCACACGCGCTCGACCTCCGACAGGATGTGCGACGAGAAGAAGATGGTTCGGCCGGCCGCCCGCATCTCCTCGAGGATCATGTAGAAGGCGTTCTGCATCAGCGGATCGAGGCCCTCGGTCGGCTCGTCCAGGATCGCCAGCTCGGGATCGTGCTGGAGAGCCTGGACCACCCCCAGCTTCTGGCGCATCCCGCGCGAATAGTCGCGGACCTGGCGGGTCAGGGTCCGATCGGACAGCTCCAGTCGCTCCAGCAGTTCGGCTCGCCGTACGGACGGTCGGCCGGACAGCCCACCCAGGTAGTCGAGCAGGTCGACCCCGGTCATCCCGTCATACAGCGCGATGCCGCCGGGCAGGTAGCCAACCCGAGCCCGAATGGCGACGCTGTCACGCTGACTGTCCAGCCCGAGGACCTCGGCGCGCCCGCTGGTCGGATGCAGGAAGCCCAGCAGCAGGCGAATGGTCGTGCTCTTGCCGGCACCATTGGGACCGAGGAAGCCGAAGATCTCACCCTGCCGGACCGACACCGTGAGATCGCCCAACGCAGCGCTGTCGGGCCCGGCCGGCAAGGGGCCGCGGCGCGGCCTGCCGTAGTACTTGGTCAGCGTCTCGGTCCGGATTGCGTCCACGATCGGAAGGCTACACCGACAGGATCGGGGGCGTCCGGCTATGGTTCGTTCGGATGGGTACCGATTGGTCCGGTCGGGTCATGGCTGGCGGATGTCTGGTCGCCCATCCTGCTGGTCTGATCGCAGGAGTGCAGCCGTTGTCCGCCACCGCCCGGGAATACCTCGCATGATCCGCCGTCGTCGTCCGTCGGCGGCTGCGGCGTTGCTCCTGGCGATGGCCGGACTGCTGGTCGCCAGCGGCTCGTTCGCCACCGCCGTCGAGCCGACGCCAACGCCGACGCCAACTGCGTCGCCCGCACCCACTCCGACGCCGACGCCATCGCCCGTACCGACGCCGACGCCGACGCCATCGCCCGTCCCGATCCCCCCGTCCGGCACGATCACGTTCTACGGTCGTGGCTACGGCAGCGGCGTGGGCATGTCCCAGTACGGCGCTCGCGGTCGCGCACTGGCAGGCCAGGACGCAGCCACGATCCTGGCCCACTACTACCAGGGCACCACGCTCCAGACAGTCGACGCCGGTCAGCCGATCCGGGTGCTCGTGCTCGCCGGGTTCCGGCCCACGCCGCGAGTGCCGCTCCGGCTCTACGGCCGCGGGGCGACCTGGTCGATCGACGGAATCGCAACGATCTTTCCGGCCGACGCCGCCGTGCGACTGCTCCGGACGAAATCCGGGTTCCAGGTCACGGTCACGGACCCGACCGGCGTCGTTTTGCTGGACCGTGCTACCGCCGGCGACCTGCGCCTGCGCAGTACGAGCGCCGACGGTCGGATTCAGGTCTGGTCGCGACCGGGCTACTTCGACACGTACCGGGGCACCATCCGGCTGCGCGCGAGCGGATCCAGCGTCATGGCCATCAATGAGGTCGCCCTCGACCTGTACCTGCCGGGCGTCGTGCCCGCCGAGATGCCCGATTTCTGGCCCGCCGAGGCACTCAAGGCCCAGGCCGTCGCCGCCCGCAGCTACGCAGCCCGGAGGCTGCACCCGAGCTACGGCCTGTACGACATCCGGGACGACTGGCGAGCGCAGGTCTATCTCGGTGCGCTGGGTGAGCGTGCCGCGACGACCGCCGCCGTCCAGGCGACGACCGGGCTCGTCCTGCTGAGCAACGGAGCCATCGCCGACGCCCTGTTCCACTCGACGGGCGGCGGGGCGACGGAGAACAATGAGGACGCGTTTGTGTCAAACATCGGCGCCGTGTTCGTGCCACCGGCGCCGTACCTGCGCGGCTCATCCGATCGGGCGCCGGACGGTCAGAGCTACGACGCCGGGGCTCCGCGAGCGGTCTGGCAGACGGCCAGCTACACGCTCGACCAGCTGTCGGCCGTGTTCGGCGCGGACCCACGCACGGATGTCGGCGCACTGTCTGCGCTGGACCTCTCCCGGCGGGGCGTCTCGGGACGCGCGATGAGCGTCACGCTGACGGGTTCGACCGGCACGAAGACCGTTTCAGGCGAGATTTTCCGGGCGGTCTTCAACGATCGCACGCCCGCGGCGGATCCGTACATGTGGAGCACGCTGATCGATACGGCGCCCATTCCCTGAAGTCCAGGTCCGTGACGGCGGGCACTGACGGCGGGGGACGGCGCCGGCTATCCTCGGCGGATGCCTGAGCTCTCGCCTGGCCTGTCGTCCCACAGCTCGCTCGACCTGGCCCTGCCGCGCTGTCCGTGGGCGGCCGCCGACGGACTCCGGACGGACGCGGTCATGGTCGCCTACCACGACCACGAGTGGGGCGTCCCGGTCCACGATGACGTCGACCTGTTCGAACGCCTCGTGCTCGAAGGGTTCCAGGCCGGCCTGTCCTGGTCGACCATCCTGCACCGGCGCGAGGCGTTCCGGAGCGCGTTCCGCGGCTTTGACCCGGCGCTCGTGGCTCGCTTCGGACCAGCCGACCGGGAGCGACTGCTGGCCGACGCGTCGATCATCCGCAACCGGGCCAAGATCGACGCGACGATCGGGAACGCGGCTCGATTCCAGGAGACGAGCGCCGAAGCCGGATCGTTCGCCGCCTATCTCGCCGCCCGGGTGCCGAGGCCAGGGCTGCCACTGCCGCGGGGCACGATCCAGGCCGATCTGCCCGCCCGGACGGATGTCTCGGACGCGCTCTCGGCCGACCTGCGCCGGCGCGGCTTTGGCTTCGTTGGGCCGACGATCGTCTATGCGCTCATGCAGAGCATCGGGCTGGTGGACGACCACCTGCCTGCGTGCTTCCGCTACCGCGGCTGACACGATCCCGGCCCTGGTCGGCTACAGCTCGCGCCGGGCGAACAACCGGCTGGTCAGGCCCAGGACTCCGATGACCCACAGAATGCACCAGGCCAGATAGAGCGGGCTGGGCCCCGTCGCGGCAAAGAATGGGTTGGCGGCCAGCGCCTGAAGCGGCCGCGAGCCGGTGATCGCGGCGACGATGAGGGGCGGCTCCAGGGCGAAGATCGTCGCTCGCCACAGGCCATCCGATGGAAAGAGCAGCCGGCTGACCGTGCCCGCGGTGGCCAGCGCGTCTGCCCCCAGCGCCTGTCCCACGCCGCCGAGCACGCCGATCCCCCAGGTCAACCCAAACAGGACCACGGCGATCGCGCCGCTGGCGATCGTCGGGATCCGACTGCTGCACAGAATCGTCAGGCTGAGCACGACGACGGCCTGCGCCGCGAGCCCTCCGATCGCACCGGCCGGGTCGGGCGGGCCATAGCCCGACGCCACCTTCAGCGCGGCGATCTCGCCGAGTCCTGCCGCGCCGCCGTATGCGGCCGTCACCGTGGCCAGGCCCAGCCAGCGACCGACCACGAACGTCCCGCGACCGAGTGGCCGGGCGAGCATGGCCAACAGGACGCCAGACTCAACGTCGCCGGCGATGGCCGGCGCGGCCAGGAAGGCGGCCGTGGCAGCAAGGATGAAGCTGAACATGAACGCGCACAGAATGAGCACCTGGCTGACCCCGACCTGCAGCTGCAGCTCAGCGGTGCCGTGGGCGCGCGCCTGGCTGACCAGGTACTGAAACCCAGCCCCACTGAGCAGCACGACGACCGCAGTGAGCGCGACTAGTGCCCACAGCGTTCGGCGCCGGACGGCCTCCAGGACCGTCAGGCGGGCAATGATCAGGGTCAGGCCGATGGTAGTCATCTGGCCGGTTGCTCACCGAGCAGGGCCAGGAACCGCTCCTCGAGCGACGCTCGGCCAGGTTCAACCGCATGGACTCGCCCGCCAGCCGTCACGATGGCGGCAACGAGTTCGGGGACCCGGTCCCGCTCGATCGGGCGGATCGTCAGCCAGCCGTCGTCACCGTCGCGGTCTCCGTCGGCCGGGGCATCGGCACGTTCGGCCTGGGCATCCGCAATGGCATCGACGGCGGCCAGCGCGTCGGCGTTCCGGCCGTCGTGGAGCGGCCCGAAGCGAGCGAGTGCCTGGCGCGCAGCATGGTCCAGCCCAGTCACCCGAACCCGGACGGCGTCTTCGCCGAGCAGCGCGTCCAGCGTGCCCGCCGCCACCAACCGTCCAGCGTCCAGCACCGCGACCCGGTCGCACACGAGCTCGACCTCGGACAACAGGTGAGAGTTGAGAAAGACGGTCGTCCCGCGATCACGGGCGGCCCCGATGACCCGCCGGACGTCCGCTCGCCCGACGGGATCGAGGGCCGACGTCGGCTCGTCTAGGAGGACCAGCTCCGGCCGTCCGAGCAGCGCGGCACCCAGGCCGAGTCGCTGCTGCATGCCCTTGGAGAAGGTCCCGACCAGGTCGTTCGCGCGATCGGCCAGGCCGACCGTGTCGAGGGCCAGCCGAATCTCATCGGGACGATCGGCTGCCGGGATGCCAGCAAGCTCGCCATGAAGGCCGAGCACCTCTCGGGCGCGCAGCCACGGCTGATAGCGGAACAACTCCGGCAGATAGCCGATCCGACGGCGTGTCTCGCGGTCTCCCAGCGGGGCCCCCAGCAACCGACCCGAGCCGCTCGTCGCGGCGGTCAGGCCGAGGAACAGCTTGATCGCCGTCGTCTTGCCGGCGCCGTTGGGACCGAGAAAGCCGAACACCTCGCCGCGCTCCACCCGCATGGACAGGCCCGCCAGCGCCGTAGATCGTCCATAGCGCTTGACCAGGTCCTGGGTCTCGATGGCTGGCGGGTGCTGCACTGGCGCCCGCCTACGCGGTCGGGTCGACGAACCGGCGGGCGACTCCCATCTGGGCCCAGATCCGGGCCTGGCTGACCGACAGGATCTGCTTCAGGTGGTTGCGGTCGTGGTGGACCCATTCACCGACGATCGCGCCGACGGAAAGGTCACCAACTACCGGATGGACGCCCGCCCGGAGCAGGTCCGCCGGACGCAGGGAGCGAACCAGATCCAGACTGTCCGCCCGGACGGCGAGGAACTCGGCGAGCAACTCGTCGGTCGCGCGTAGCTCATCGTGCCGCTCCGCCGCGACGCCCGCCTCGTCAAAGAGCCGGAGCACGGGTCCGTCCTCGGCCAGGATCGTCCGGATCCGGCCGTTGAACGCCCGCCGCTCGGCCTCGAGGATGTGGCCCAGTGCCTCGTTGGCGGACCACTCCCCCAGTGCGGGGCGCCAGCGTGCCGCCGCACCCAGCGCTTCCAGTTCCACCGTGACCGCCTGAGCGCTCGCTTCCAGCAGACGCCCGATCTGTGCCGGGTCGAGTGGCGCGGCGGGCGTCGGCGAGCCGTCATCGCCCATCAGTGAAGCCACGGGATGAACCTCCTCGTGCGCGCCCGATAGGCCGCGTAGTCGGGATGACGATCGAGCAGCCAGTCCTCCTCGCGGCGGGACTTCAGCTCGAACAGGACGTCGAGGGCCAGCGCTGCGAGGAGCGTCGCCGGGCTGGCCGCGAGCAGCCCGAGGCCGGCGGCGCCCAGGATCAGGCCGCCGTAGATGGGGTGGCGCACGAGGCCGTACGACCCGGTCTCGACGAGCCGATTGGTCTCGTTCGGGCGTGGAAACGGGGTCAGGTTGTCGGCCAGGTCGCGCGCACCCCGCACGGCGAGCCAGCCGCCGGCCAGGACGAGCCCGAGTCCACCGGCGGCGGCAATCGCGCGCAGCGCACCGGTCCAGGCTGGACCGAGCGACATGGTGGCGGCGACGGCGACCAGCAGGACCGCCTGGATCGCCACGTAGCCTTCACCACGCGGGCCAAGGCTGGGTAGTCGGGTCATGTCCCGACCATCGTACTGCTGGCTGCGGCTGCGCCGCCTTCCGCCAACCAGCAGGCCGCCTGCTGCCCGCCACCAACATCGAACAGTGGCGGCTCTTCGACCGTGCACCGCGCGAAGGCCAGCGGGCAGCGCGGATGAAAGCGGCAGCCCGGCGGGACGTGGGCCGCATCCGGCGTCTCACCGGTGAGGATGACCCGCCTGGCCCGGGTCGCCGCATCGGCCGGCTCCGGCGAGGGCGACACGCTCACGAGCGCCTGCGTGTACGGGTTGCGCGGGTGGCGGATCACCGCTTCGGCGGGGCCGATCTCCATGATCTTGCCGAGGTACATGACCGCGATCCGGTCGGCCAGGATCCAGGCCAGGGACAGGTCGTGGGTGATGAACAGGTACGTCAGGCCGCGCTCGACACGCAGGTCGAGCATGAGCCGCAGGAGCTCGGTCCGGATCGACACGTCCAGCATGGAGACCGGCTCGTCGGCCACGATCATCTCGGGATCCATGACCAGCGCCCCGGCGATGACCACGCGCTGCCGCTGGCCGCCGGACAGCTCATGCGGATAGCGGAAGGCGAAATCGCCGGCCGGTCGCAGGCCGGCCGCCTCAAGCGCCGCGAACACGCGGGTCTTGCGCTCCTGGCCCGACGCGCCGATCCGGTTGACCACGAGCGGCTCCGCCACGAAATCGTGGATCGTCTGCTTGGGGTTGATCGTCTCGTACGGGTCCTGGAAGATGAGCTGGACCCGGCGCCGATAGCCGCGCAGTGCTCGGACTCCCCAGAGCTGGCTGACGTCGCGGCCGTCGAAGATCAGCCTGCCGGCCGTCTGGCGGGTCAGCTTGACGATGACCCGACCGGTGGTCGTCTTGCCCGAGCCCGATTCGCCCACGAGCCCGAGGACCTCGCCGCGGCGGATCGTCAGGTCGATCCCGTCGACCGCCCGGACGACTT
>JANMQO010000280.1:0-2874 GCA_031370565.1 Chloroflexota bacterium | reverse complement strand
TTCTCCTGGGGCAACGGCCAGCGGTTGTACTACGCCAACCTGGCCTCCAACTTCAGCGCCGTCCGCTCCGAGACGGCCTTCAAGGGTTCCGAGGCGGTCGTCGTCTCGCGCACGGATAACGTTGCCGCGGCCGCGGCCGGCGACGCCAGCGCCTGGAAGGCACCGGTCATCATCTCCAAGCAGAACTCGGCCCTGTTCTCCGACAAGGAAGGCCTGTGGGTGGACAACGCGGCCACCAGCCCGCACTTCGGCAACGCCTATGTCTGCAATGTCGCCTTCCGCGGCAACGGCACCGGCGGCGGGGAACCGGTCCTGTTCACCCGGTCCACGGACGGCGGCGACACGTGGTCCGGCCAACTCCCGCTCAGCTCGGCCACCAACACGAGCCAGACGGGCGGCCGCCAGGGCTGCGCGATCCGGACGGACAGCCACGGCGTCGTCTATGTTGTCTGGGAGGGGACGGACATCGTCAGCCGTGCGAGCGTGCAGTTCCTGACGCGCTCCCTTGACGGGGGCCTGACCTTTGAGCGGCCGCGCATCGCGGCCACCGTCACGGACGTTGGACTGTTCGACCCGACGACCGGTCGGGGCAGCTTCGACGGCGTCGGCGGCGCGCGCACGGACAGCTTCCCGAGCTTTGACATCGCCAACGGGGCGCCGTCCGGTGCCGGGGCAACGAACGCCATGGTGATGACCTGGTCCGACGGGGCGACCCCGACGACCAGCTCCGGCCCGAACGAGCGGGCGGCGGTCACCTGGTCCACGGACGGTGGCACGAATTGGTCCACGCCGATCAATGCCGCCGCCACGACCGACCGGCCGGACTTCCCGGCCATCGCGATCGCCCCGGACGGCAGCCACGTCTACCTCACCTACGACAGTTTCGCGGCTCCCTGGCAGGGCAACACGGGCAGCCCGCGGCCCATGCAGGGCGTTGTCCGCTCTGTGGCCTTCTCCAGCATCGGCACGCCAAGTGCCTGGGCGGAGCTCCATCGGGCAGTCACCGGTGACGCCCGCGGGTCGTCCCAGAACAACCTGGTTGCCGAGTTCCTGGGCGACTACAACTCCATCGTCGCCACCAACACCTTCGGTTACGCGGTCTGGAACGACGTGCGCAACGCCACCCACTGCGGTGACGTCGACGCGTATCGCCAGAACCGGGCCAGTGGGTCGGCAGCCGTCAAGCCGGCACCGGGCGCCGTGTGCGCTCCGACGTTCGGCAACTCGGACATCTACGGTGGGGCATACACCGCGCCGTAAGCTCCAGCCGACCCTGGCCGGGGTGCCAGGGTCGGCAACTCCGCTGCACGAACGAGGCGCCCGTCACGGGCGCCTCGTTTCGCGTCCGTGCCCAGGATCCGCTGGAAGCGGTGCGCGCCTGGTCAGCAGTCCCGTCAGGGCTCCTGAGATGCGCTCGCGCTCAGAGGCCGAGTGCCTGGGCTTACAGGCCGAGCGCCTGGCGCGTCAGCGTCGAGAGCACCTGCTGCTGGTAGTAGACCGGGCCGCCCTGGTCGGACGTGACGTTCGACGGGTAGTGCGTCGAGACGGACAGGATGTACACCTTGGCGTCGGAGATGACCAGGCCGAAGTAGTCCCCGATGAACGAGGTGGTGCACGGGTCGTCGTGGCTGGCACAGGCCATCTGACCGAGCCCGCCCACCCGCTGGGCCGGGTTCTGAGGATCCCAGGTGTACGTCGAGGCACGCACGTTCGTGCCCGTCGCGCGCGCGCCGGCTCCGCTGTCGCGGTAGGCCTGGAGCGTCGTGTCGATGCAGAAGTTGGTGCGGCCGATGTCGGCCGGGAGGACGCTTGGGTCATCCGGGCAGGCGGCTCGTCGGTCATAGAAGGCGATGGCCAGCGCACCGGCCGGGCCGGCCGCGATCGTCGGCTGGAATTGATCGGTCGGCGCGCCGGATGGATCGACGTTGTCATTCACCCGGACCGCCGGACTCCAGGTCGCGCCGCCATCGACAGACTGCGAGAACAGCACATCCATGTGCGTCCCGGTCCAGGTCTCCCAGGTCAGGTACAGGTGGCCGGGGTAGGTCGGGCTGGCCGCGAAGCTCTCGACGATCCCATCGCGGAAGGTGGTGTTGGGCAGGACGCCGCTCTGCAGGACGGGCGTCGTCGCTGCCGCCACGAAGGGCCCGAAGGTCGCGCCGTCGTCCGAGGAGCGGGTCACGTAGATGGTGGCCGGGCTCGCGCAGCAGGGCGGGAACGAACTGAACGCCACGTAGACGTTGCCGGCGGCGTCGATCGATGGCACGACGTACGTGTTCGACGGTCCGCTCGACTGTGGGGCGCTTAGCGTCGCCGCTGGCGCGAATGTCTGGCCGCGATCGCGCGAGACGGCCACCCGGATCTTCGTGGTTGAGCCGTTGAACACGGACCACATCGCGTAGATGTGATCCTGGTTGGGGCTGCCCGGGATCGCGTTGACCGCCACCCACTGCTTGTCCTCGTAGGCGCCGGCGGCCAGCGTGGTCTGGTTGGAGAACTTCTCCAGGGGCTGCCCGGCGTTGCCCGTCGTCCAGCTTCCGCCCAGGTCATCGCTGTAGGACAGGTAGATGGCGCCGTTGGGGTGCAGGTTGGTCCAGTAGGCGTTGAACGGCAGGGTGACCTGGTAGGCCCGACCCTTCGTGTCGAAGGCGACGTTCGGGTCGGTGACGTTGGTCCAACTCGGCGGCATCGCCTGTGTCCCGACCGTCGTGCAGTCATAGCCCTGGACCTGGCTCGTCGCGGTCGGCACGCCGTTGGGCATCGAGTAGGCGCCGAGGGAGAAGTTGTAGAACGTGCTGAACCGGTCGAAGAAGAATTTCGAGGCGCCGACGAGATCCTCACCCCCGGGTTTCACGGCGAGGGCGGACTCGGAGT
>JANMQO010000249.1:0-5438 GCA_031370565.1 Chloroflexota bacterium | reverse complement strand
CATGGTCGACGTCTTGCCCGCCCCATTGGGCCCGAGGAACCCGAACGATTCGCCCGGCGCGACGTCGAAGTCGATCCCGTCGACCGCGACCAGCTGGCCGAATCGCTTGGTGAGCCCCTGCGCGTGAATGAGTGGCTGATCACCGGTCGTCGGCATCCGGGGATCGTACCGTATGGGACGTCGCTGGTTGTCTCGGCTCGTTCGGCTGCGTGCGCCGCGGGCGCTTCCCCAACACTCCGAGTCTCAGCTGCACTTCCCGATCTCCGAGATCACACTCGACCAGCGCACGATCGACTGGCGGGCACTAGGAGTGTGCGTCGAGACGCGAAGGAGCGATGGCCATGGCGAAGAAGACGACGATAGCGGAGGCCGTCAGCGAGCCCGAGGCCGGGTCGACGCTGCGACGGTGCATCGGGTCGGCGCGGTACGGCTTCGAGGCGCACGACGCGCCGGTCGAGGAGTTTCCGGCGCAGCCCAGCCACAAGGACGGCCTCGGCCGGATGTGCAAGACGCACTGGCGCCAGTACACGGCGGCCTTGGCACGCGACGCGAAGGCCCGCAAGGCGGCTGCCGAGGCCGAGACGCCGGCGAGCGTCGTGGGTGGGCCGACAGTCGACGCGCCCAAACGGCGTCGGAAGCGCGAGGTCGTGCTCGTCCCGACCGCCGAGGGCGAGGGCGACGCCGGATAGCGCTGCCAGATCCGGCGACACGACTGGCCCCGGGCGCACGTCCGGGGCCTTTCTCTGTCCAGTGGCGGACGTGGCCATGAGCGGCGGGATCGGCGGACGTGGGCGCCCCGTGGCGCCCGTGGGCGAAGGTCGTGGATCCGCGGCGCGCCGGAGAAGCCCCATCTGGGCCGACGGTAGCTGCGAGGGAGGGCCCTGCCTACTCCCTCGAACCGTGGGAGATGCTCGCTTGGTCAACGAGATCACCAGGCGGCGCCAGACGTAGCCCATCGGCAGGATCGCAATCAGGGTGGAACGAGTGCGTAGGCGAAGCCGGACAGGAGCGCGTATGCGAGGAAGCCGCCCTCGGTCCCGGACGGGCCGGGCGGCCCGAGCAGCGCGAAGAAGCCGAACACGTAGACGGCCCACACCCCAGTCGCGAGCACGAGCACCTCAACAACTGCGCGACTTGCCCATTCGACGTCATCGCCAGCCGCGGACCGGCGAACCGCCAGCCGATGATCGGTGCGATTGCGAGACCTGGAACAGCGGCCAGCGAGAACAGGATCAGCGGCGGCACAAGCCCCGCGAGCATGAGCGCCGCGACGAGAACGCAGACGTCGAGTGCGAGCGCAATCGCAGCGCCGAGATTCGCTGTCCGCCGCGACGACGTCATGCAGTACCTCGGACCGATCATACGGCGACAGGGCACCGAACTTGGAATGGGCCGGGCTCGGTGGCGTCACGAGCGCGGAGAGCCGCTGTGTCGATACCAGAGCCATGGGCAAAGGGGCTCTGGCCGGATTCGTAGCGCCCTCTTTCTTTCAATCCGTGGGCAGACGACCCCGCAATCTACGGTGTATGAATGATTGATTTCCTCGTCAATTCGGCGTAGATTCGGGCTTCGTCGGCAACCCTCGTCATCACGCCGCCGGGCTCGCTGGATGCCGCTGCGTTACCTCGGAAGGGCTGCGATCGTGACGAGCCGAGAGGGGACGCGATGTCCACGCGATTGTCGATCTGTCTTGTCGCGGTGCTGCTGGCAATGACGCTGGCGCCGGCGTCTGCGGCCGCGGACGAAAGCGGTGGGTGGTCGTCGATCACCCTGCCATCGCTGTCGCTGTCGAACACGAAAACCGTCGTGTTGCAGGGGACGAAGCAGCCCAACGGGGCCTGTCGTTACCAATATGTCGACGAGCCGCGCGACATCCCGGCCGCCGGCTGGGCGCGTTTCACGATCGCGGTCGATCCGTCGACATGTCGGAAGCTCCTCGAAGAAGGCACGCCAACGGATCAGGCAGCTTTCCGCGCTGCTGCCGGCGTCCAAGGGCCCTCCGCCCCAACGTCGAGTCGGCGAGGGGCATGGCAGTCCGTCGTCTTCTCCGACATCGTCAACCTTTTGCTCACGAGCGATACGACGCAGATCTACTGGACCTACAACGGCTCCACCGTATCCAACGGAACAGCGTCCGGAAGCTGTCAGCCCTTTCTTGCTTGGTGGACGAACGACTACTGCTATGTCGCTGGAAGCTATCCCCCCGGTTCATACCTCGGAAACACATGGTCCAAGTTCCACAGCGGCTTCTGCGTTGGCCTTCCGACGACGTACATCTACCAGTACTACAACAAGGTCTGGGGTCACCCGGATGGCACGGCCGCGATCGCTCAGTCGAGCGACTCGATCGACGAGTGCATCATCCTCCACAACACGGTCTACTCGGGATACAACTAGTAGAGTTCCGTAAGCGATGAATCGATGACGGCGCCGCGCTTAGGATCCACGCGTGGCCGGCGCCGTCAATCGCATTTCGGGAGGCAGTCAACGCGATGCTGCAACTTCAACCATGATGCTGGCCCGACGCATTCGATTTGACGATGCCCGCACGCTTGGCGCCGCGCTAGCTCTGTTGCTCGACGTCGTGCTCCTCTCGGCCGCGGCCATTCTTGTGCTGGCCTCTGTCAGTGCGGCTACTGGACTGGTCCTGACTGGCGCTCTTGGGCTCGCGATAGCGCCTCTACTTGGGTGGCGTTACGGACCCAGCTCGGTTAGTCGGTCGGTAACCGCTCGGCAGACCGAAGCCGTGCGGACGTTGCTACGCCTCGACATCGTTCTTGTTGCGCTATTCGTCGTGGCGGAGGTCGTTGGAGTTCCGGTTCAGGATGGACTTGGCGCTCGACTACTACTGGCCGCGTACGCAGCGCTCATGGGTGGGCTCGTCGTTGGCGTGCTCACCGTTGCCGTCGTCATTCCTCTCGGGTACGTGTGGTTGAATCTGATGCGCCGCACGTGGCACCAATAGGACCCGCGAAACCTCCTCCAGTCACAGGCCACTGGCGGCCGTATCACGTCGTCGGTTTCTGCGGGCCGTGCGAAATTCTCTCCCGTCCCGCTCGCAACCCGCCCTTGGCGTTCGTCAACTTGGCGCTCGGGGGACTACGCGGGCGATCTGCCGACGGACATCTCGGAGCCGACTCGGATCGGTGAAGACTGACCACCGGAACGTGCTCGGTAGGCCGGCACCGGCCACTGACCGACAGAGAGGCCTGCCCCGCCGGCGCGCCGTCGCCAACGGTTCGCCTCACCTTGGGCGGCTCGGCCCGCAGCAGGGGTACCCATCCACGATCGATCTTCCTAGGAGCGTGCGTCGGTATTGGCCGGCAGGACGGCAGCCCAGCGGGCTGATGACCGAAACGCAGCAATCGGAACGGCCGGGGGGTCGATCCGGGCCGGGACGCGCCCTCGGATGACCTCCTTCATGCTCCCACCCGCTGCAGTTCGAGCCTGGCTGTGCGGGTCGAGCCCACGACTTGGCCGGCCTGGCCACTGCGGAACAGCTTGGCGAGGTTGTGGACGGCGCAGACGAGGTGCCACTCGGCGGTCACTTTGACCCGACCTCGCAGGTGGAACCGTCTGAACCCTCGGGCTTCCTTGGTCTGGCCGAAGGCTGGCTCGACGATCGCCTTGCGTCTTCGGTACTCGGCCCGGCCCCGCTTCGTCACGAGCTTGCGAGCCATCCGCTCGCGCCGGGTGAGGCCGGCCGGGATCCGGCCCCGGGGAGCGCTCGGGGCCTTCGCACCATGGCGGTCGCGCTTCATGGCGACGTAGGCGTCGATGCCTCGTTCTTCGAGGTGGGCGAGGTTGTCGTCCGAGGCGTAGCCGGCGTCCGCGAGGAGCTCCTTGGGCCGGCGCCCGGTGTTCGTCTCGATCGCATCGACGAGCTCGGGCAGGGCGGCCGTGTCGGTCGCGCTGGCGGACAGGGTCGTGGCGACGATGACCTGGTGAGCGTCGTCGACCGCGATCTGGGGGTTGTAGCCGTAGATCCAGCCGTCGGGCTTGCTGAGCATGATCCGGCTGTCCGGGTCGGTGAAGTTGCGCGGGGCCCGCTGGTCGGGGACGGCGGCCTGGTTGCCGGTCCGCTGGCGGGCCTCGGCCTCAAGGGCCGCCTTGGCCGCGCGGATCCGGGCGAGGCGGGTCTCCCGGCGGCGCAGCTCGGGCGGCAGCTCGTCGCCCCGGGCGTCGCCGTAGAGATTGTCCTCGGCGGCATCAACCGCCTCGGCCTCAGCGAGGATCGCCTGGACCTCGGCGCGGAGCACGGCCTCGCGCTCGGTCATCCGGCCGTAGCTCATCGCCTTGTGCTTGCTCGCATTCGCCTTCAGCTTCGTCCCATCGATCGCGATCCGGCCGAACTTCGCGAGTCCGGCGGCCTGGCACAGCCGGAGGGCGGTCAGGAAGAGGCCCTCGAAGGCGGCCAGCTGACGCCGGCGGAACTCGGCGATCGTCTTGTGGTCGGGCCGGGCCTGGCCGGCGAGGAACATGAAGTTGACGTCGGCGCCGAGGCGTTCCTCGATCCGGCGCGAGCTGCGCACCCCGGTCGCGCAGCCGTACAGGAGGACCTTGAGCATGAGCCGGGGGTGGTAGGGTGGCATCCCCCGCGGCTCGTCGTGGGCCGCGAGGAAGGGGGCGAGGTCGAGCTCGTCGACGAGATCGTTGAGGAACGCCGGCAGGCCCTCGGGGTCGACCCAGTCGTGGAGGCCGGGCGGCATCAGCAGGATGGTGTCCTGGTCGTACGGGCGGAACGTCTGATCATGGAGGCGAACGCGTTGCACAGCCCCGGCTACATCGTCTGGTAGGGCGCGAGTAGCATGCGCGCGCGTCGGACGGTCGTCCTCGTGCTATCGGCGATCGTGGCCGGGTGCGGCAGCACGCCCTCGACGGCCTCGCCTTCGCGCGTACTACCTTCCGCCTCGATCGCCACGGACTCGGCGACGCCATCGAATGGCGCGTCCGGCAGTGCATCGCCAAGTCTGATCGTGGATCACAACACCATGCCGCCCGCCTACGTGCTCGAGCAGGGTTCCTTCCCGACGGCCGACACGACGCCACTCCAGGACGTCAAAACCGACGGCTCACTCATCTTCTGGTCATGCGGCGTGGGCGCTGCCCCGAACGCAGCGCCCGACCTGTGGGACGCACTGCCGGGCGGGCAACCAGGGCGCATCTTCTCGAATCCGAACCGCGATTCAGCCCTCTTGCCGATCGCGGGCGCCGGCGGGCACTTCGCGTTCGTCGAAGCCAACCAGCGGCTCTACGGCCCAAATGGTTGGCGGCTGTGGTACCTGGACCACCCCGGTGCGCGTGCCGTGCAGCTCGACGCTTCGGACGGACCCAACGGCGGACTGCCCCTCCTGGCCATGACCGGCGAGCGCCTCGTCTGGGCGGCGTTCCACGGACCGCAGGGACACGCCACAAGCGAACTGCTGATGGCGACCCTG
>JANMQO010000234.1:0-13433 GCA_031370565.1 Chloroflexota bacterium | reverse complement strand
CAGTGCCAGGCGCCAGATGCCACCGTCGCAGAACACCACGGACAGTGGCCGCTCGGTCGGCCTTCGGTCGACGCGTCCATTTGGCTCCTTGCGTTCTGGGCGCATCTTACGGGTCGAGAGCGACCGTCTGACCGCGTCGTGGCATTGCCGGTCGTCACCGTTCAGCCAGAACTCACCATCGGGGGAGATCCTGAACTTCGCCGCGGCCCTTTTCACCGTGCTCCGCGACGGCGCGGTGTCGTTCGCGTCCGATTTGAATGGCGGATCGAGGCGCGCGAGGTCCCCGCAGTTCGGCCGGATCATCCAGAGCACGGCGCCGGCGCGGCTGAGGACCAAACGCGCCACTCGCGAGACTCGGGACGCCCTCTGCTGTGCGGGCCGCGTCGAAGCGCGGCTTAACTTAGACTGGCGTTCTCCCGAGCGGGAGTAACTCAGTTGGCAGAGTGTCAGCTTCCCAAGCTGAATGTCGCGGGTTCGAACCCCGTCTCCCGCTCCACGTTCCTCCCCTCCTCGACAGCTGAATGTCGTGGCGCGCGGGAGAACATTCGATCCGGGGGTTTGACAGGGCCCGCAACTCGCCCGTACTGCCTCGTCCAACGGGGCACCGGAGGGTCAGCGACATTCTGTCGAACCGCCATTCATGAGGCGAGCGACATTCTGCCTTGACCAGATCGGCCGTCCGGAGGACCGGGCCCGGGGTCCCACGAGTCGGCGCTCGCCGACCGGGATAGACTCGCCGGGCTGGGGTTGGGAGCCCCGGCAGCAATGAAGAATCGAACCAAGGACATCCCGCTCGAGGGCTTGTTCGCGGAGTACGTCGCGAACTTCGAGGGCGGCTGGAAGCAGAGCACGAAGGACAAGTACGACTCGGACTTCAGGCGCCTGCTCGACTGGCTGAGCGAGACCTGTCGACCGGTGACGACGGCATCGCTCGGCTTCCCCACGCTCGTGGCCTTCGTCGGCGTTCTCAAGGCACGACCAGCGGTCCGAGGCGTCTGGCGCGGTGATCGTTCCACAGTCGCCGCGGCTACGCAAACCTCGGCGACGACGCTATCGCTCAATACGATCACCGCCTACATGCGATCGATCAAGTCCGTCGTCCTTTGGGCAAGGGACGAGGGCGTGATCAGCGTGAACCCGTTCGGTCGGAATCATTCGCGGGGTAAGGGCACCACGGGCTTCTTGGGCGCGTTCGCCCGGTCGTCGACGGATCATGCTGAGGAACCGAGGCCGAGACACGAAGCCGGAACTGGCGTTGCGCCGGACACTGCACGCGATGGGCCTGCGATATCGAGTCGCCGCTCGTCCTGACCCTGCCGTCCGGCGGACGCCTGATCTCGTCTTCTCGGCAGCCAAGGTTGCCGTCTTCGTCGACGGTTGCTTCTGGCATGGCTGCACGGCCATCCTGTCCTCGGCCATCGTGGTGTCCTTTCGTCGTCAGTTTCTCACTTCCAACGACGCGAGGATGACGCGGTGGCCGTTCTACTTCACGGCCTCTCCGCTGTTACACCAAGTCTGGGGACGTGACCCAGACGGCGCCGGTTGACACGCCCGGAGGTTCGCACATATTCCGCCGAAAGGGGCTCAGTAGCCTCGGATCCGACCTTCTGCAACGGCAATCACCGGAGGTACCCGTGCGTTCCCTCAAGGTCGCAGGTCTGTTGCTGCTGTGCGGAGGCTTGGCAGCCTGTTACTCGTCGGCGACGACCGCGCCGACCGCGAGCGGCGGTACCGGCGGAGTCGCCTCGAGCTTCCACGCGTGGTGCGTCGACTACTCCGCGAACCAGACCGTGATCCCGGCATTGTTCGCGCTGGAGGACGGCCTGCTGCGCAACCCGCCGGGCAAGCCGACCAACACCGCGGCTGACATGGGAACAGCCGCTACCGACGCGGCCGCCCTCGCTTCGGAGTCAGTGGCGGTCGTGCACTTCCCTGGGACAGCCATGCCCGATCTTCAGCTTGAGGCGGACATGAATTGCGTCGCCCAGACCCTCACGGTGGCGGCATCCAAGATGGCGAACGGCGACATGGGCGGTTATGGCGAGGTCGGACCGGGAGCCTTCAACGCCGCCGGTCGCTCGAACGGGCTCCTCGCCACCTGGCCGTCGTGACCGCCGCATGCACCACGTTCGGCGGCGTCATTGCCAACCAGCAGCCCGTCGCGACCACCGGCGCAGATGCCCCCGTATCGACGGGGCCCGCCACTCCAGCCACCTCCCCCCCGGCCACAGAGGCTCCCACGAAAGCACCACCGACAACGGCTCCCACCGTGACGGTTCTGACGGGCGTGGACCTGCAGGTCATTGGGTCGCTCCAGACGGACGGCAACCGCATGGCCGTCTACACATTCGGCCAGCCCGGTCACGGCTTCGTCGAGCCCACGACGGAACTCACAATGTTCCCGCCTTCCTTGGCCGCCACGGCCAAGCCGGCCTTCGGTCCCGGTGCGACCGCCGGAGATACACGGGCATTGGCCACGGCACGTTCCAGTTGACCTACAGCGGCCAACCGCTCTACACCTGCACGTCCGATGCCGTCCCCGGCGTCGAGGTCTGTGCCGGCGTCCACATGCACTTCAACGTGACACCCTGACTTCTGGCGGCACATCCGCCGGCCCACCGCACCTCCCAGGACTATGGAGCCAGGGTCCATCGACTGGACCTCCGGCCTGATCGATTGTTGCTCCGCTTGAGTCCATACTCCAACGACAGGTCTCATCGTCGGGCATGCGGACTGGAAGGAAAGGCGTTCCTGTGCCGAAGGCAGATCTCGTACTCGAGGGCGGCGGGGTCAAAGGCATCGCCCTCGTGGGGGCGGTCGCCGTCCTCGAGGAGCACGGGTACGAATTCAATCGAATCGCCGGGACGTCGGCTGGAGCGATCGTCGGCGCGTTGCTCGCCGCGGGAATGCCAACCGCCGATATGGTCCCGATCATGCGGTCGATCGACTACACGCGGTTCCGGGACAAGACGCCCGAGGACCGGTTTCCTGGTGGCAGGCTGTTTTCGCTGTTGACGCAGCAGGGCGTCTATGAGGGCTCGTACCTCACGAAATGGCTCGGCGAGATTCTCGAATCGCGCGGCGTCCGGACGTTCAATGACCTCCGCTACGGCGACGCGGGGACCGGCCTGCCGCCGGAGCAGCGCTACAGGCTCGTGGTGATGGCCTCCGATGTCAGCACCGGGCGCCTTCGACGGCTCCCCTGGGACTACCCCGCTCTCGGCTATGAGCCGGCTGACATGCCGGTCGTTGACGCCGTCCGGGCATCGATGTCGATCCCGTTCTTCTATGAGCCGGTAAAATTGCGAAACCCGACGACCCGCGAGGAGATCTGGATGGTCGACGGAGGGCTGCTGTCTAATTTTCCGGTCGAGATCTTCGACCGCGAACACGGGAACCCACCGCGGTGGCCCACATTCGGGATCAAGCTGTCGGCTCGTCGCGGTTCGCAGGCGGTTCAGTTCAAGGTCGACAACACCGTCGACCTGGTCCGCTCGATCATCTTGACGATGCACTCGTTCTACGACCAGATGCACGTCGATGATCCGAGGGTGCTCGCGCGGACGATTTTCATTGACACCATGGGCGTGAAGTCGACGGATTTCGGGCTGGGCCGCGAGACGGCGGATCGACTCTTCGAGAACGGTCGCTCCGCAGCCGAAGAGTTTCTGAGCACGTGGGATCTTGACGCATATGTCGAGGAGTTCCGGATCCCGGTGACCTTGCTCGAGGACGGCCCCTCGAAGACGGCAGAGCCGCTCGAGCGCCCACTGGATGGCCTCGTTCCCGGAGCCTAGGAAGGCGCCGAGGGTACGGCCTTCGGTGACTGCTGGCGGTGAAGGCCGCCGTCAGCCGGGCATGTCGGCGAGGTGGTCCTGCGGAGCCGAAACCGAGATTGGGCGGCTGGTAAGCCCAGCAGGTCGAGGATGGTGGCCTGAGAGGCCAGGGTTCGTCAGCGGGGCGATTCCGCGCCGGCAGCGGCAAGCTTGGCCATGCGCCTGTGCCAGTCCCGGAAGTACTTCCAGAACCCGACCGATCCGGCCGAGAAAAGCGCGAACAAAACCACGATCGTCAGCAGGGGCGTCCGAGTGGAGTCGGACAGATAGCCGTTGTGCGGGTTGAGGATGATGATGCCAAAGGCGGTCAGGCCGAACAGCCAGAGGACGGCGTGCACCCAGGGGTTCCACTTCCGCACGCTGTCCCCGGCCAGGAATGAGATGGGCAGCAGAGCGAAGGCCGTCACCTGCACCCCGTCCGATACCAGCATCGAGAGCACGGTGTGGGTGCCAACCAGCAAGGGGTCCGAGCTAGCCCGTGCCGCCGGAGCCACGACGCCGAGGGCGAACCAGGCCACGGCGGCCACGACGAGGGTGAGGATGACGCCTGCCGCAAGCAACCTGCCCTCCACGTTGTTTCCGAGGCTGGCGGCCACGGCCGTCGTGATCACCAGGCCGTAGAGGTAACCGGGGTGGAAGTCGGTCAGCCGGCTGATGGCAACGCAGGCCAGGGCGACGACGAAGGTGCCGGGCAGGGCGCGCGGCCAGAAGCGGACGTTCGAACGGCGGTAGTAGAGGAACGCTGGGACGTCGAAAGCAGCCAGGATCAGGACCAACCCGACCAACATGCCGATGAAGGTGGGCAGTGACGCCGCGTCGAGCCAGAAGGCGGGGTCGAGGAAGCTCGAGAGGAGGGCGGTCAGGAGGACGAAGACGCCCACCCCTGGCCAGGTCCACCAGAAGTCGTGGCGCTGCTCCGCCGCCGGCGGCGAGGTCAGCATGGGCGCCTCCTCGCCGAGGGCGATCGGCTGTGGGCCGAAGGCGACCGGGAGGCGAGCGGCCAGGGCGAACCAGGGATGCAGAACGGCGTTGCGCAGACGTCGACGCGCCCGCCGTCCGCGGCGCATGAGCTCAGCGTAGTTCGTGCGCAAGGTGCTGTTGAACAACGTTCCCGGGAAGGGCACGAGCACGACGATCCCGACCCCGGCGACCAGGGTCGGCAGCACGACGGTCGCCAGGTCGAGGTTGATCTCAGCGGGGGTGGGGATCGAGTTGCGGAACAGTGACGGTCCTGCATTTGTGTTCGCCGCAGCGCTCAGCGGCCACGAGGCGATAAAGTCGGCTTCAGGTATGCCGGCGATATCTACGCACCCACAGCCAACGAATAGAGCGGTAGGTGAGGCCGCGAGGGCGAACACGCCCGACCCATTCGTAAGCGCGCTGCTCCCGGAACTGCTCGCCGCGAGCGCGGACCAAGCACTGCCATTCCACGCCGCGATCGAGCCGGCCTTCGGGTTTCCTGCCACCCCGAAGATCCCGCCGACGTAGATAGCCGTGCCGGAGACGGAGATGGCGCGGACCACGTTGCTCAGGGCCCCGTTGCCGGAGCCATTGGAGCCCACCGCGGACCACGCGCTGCCGTTCCATTTGGCGAGGAAGTCCGCCTGGGCGATGGTTGCGACGTTGCCGAAGAGGCCGCCCACGTAGACGTCGCTGCCGGAGATCGCGAGGGAGAGGACCTGGCCGACTAGAGCCGCGCCGCCAGAGCCGTTCGAGCCCAGCGCCGACCAGGAGCTGCCGTTCCATTCGGCGATGTTGGCTGCTAAGGCGTTGCCGGCAATGCTGGGAAATTGGCCCCCCACGTACACGTCGCCGCCCGACACCCCCAAGGCGTCGACCACGCACCCGCCACAGCCGATCGCCCCGTCAGCGGTGCCGTTCGAGCCCAATCCGGACCACGTGTTTCCATTCCACTCGGCCAAGTAGTCGGCAGTCGCGACGCCGCCCGCGTTTTGGAAGATGCCGCCGACGTAGACGTCGTTGCCAGAGACCTCGATGGCGCTGACGTCGTTGTTGAGGGCGCCGTCGCCGGAGCCGTTCGAGCCCAGCGCGGACCAGGTGCTGCCATTCCATTTCGCGACGTAATCGGCGGTCGGGACGCCACCGGCATTGGTGAAGTTGCCGCCGACGTACAGGTCGCTGCCGGAGACGGCCAGGGCATTGACGTAGCCGTTGATCGCTCCGCCACCGGAGCCGTTCGAACCGAGTGCGGACCACGTGCTGCCATTCCACATCGCGAGATAGTCAGCCTGGGGGATGCCCGCCGCGTCGACGAATGTGCCACCGACATAGACGGCGTTGGCGGAGACCGCGACCGCAGTTACCGTGTTGGTGAGCGCTCCGTTGCCGGAGCCGTTCGAGCCCAAGGCGGACCACGAGCCGGTCCCAGTTTGGGCCTCAAGCTGGCGGGGGCGAAGTCGGGGCGGCTCGCCAGCGGCGAGGTTCCTCTCGAGAGCCCAGGCGCGCATATCGAACGAACCCGCGCCGCCTGGGCTTGCATCGAAGCTGCCACCTGGGGAACTGGAGAAGAGGCCCAGGTTGCGTGAGGAAGACGCGGCGCTCGACTGAGCACCATTTTCTGGCAGGAGGGGCATGGACAAGAGGATGAGGCTTGCAGCGCCGACCGCCCTCAGCCACCGTGCCGGAAGGAGGGGCCGGCGTCCGCGCACTGTGGTGGCAGCTACAGGTTTCTCTCTCATGAGCCCACCTGGATCCGGCTCGCGATGCGTTCAGCATCTAGGCCTACGGTTGCGTCATCAACCACGACTTCGCAAAGTAACAGCTGTGGGGCAGCCTCGGCCCTAGCCCAAGGGCCCGGTCCGGATCATGGGCCATGAATACGCGATGACGCTGCTCGAGCAGGCGGAATTCCTGACGCATCTGTTGCGATAGGGCCTCTCCTCGCCGCCCGGTTTGGCGACCATCGTCTCGCGACGGAAGTAGCGCCAACATGCCGTCACGGAAGTATGGCTGACCAGGAAACATAGAACTGAGGGCTTGATACTTCATACCGGTTATCGACAGGTGTCGGCGGTCTTGATGATGAGAGCGGGGAGTACCTATCGAACGGCCATCGGTCGGGCGCCTGCGTAAGCACGTTCCAGACCTATTTGGACGAGACCCTGACCGATGTTCCCCGTTGCTATTCTCGGTCGTTGCTGCATAGCATTACGTGCCATCAGGCATTGGACGGACAAGCGTGCTCGCTAGGAGGCGTTGGTCATGGCGTCGGGCATCACGTCAACGCGCGTCGTTGTGGCATCGACCGCCGAATTACAGGCTGCCGTCGCTAAGTACGTGGCTGAGGGTTTTCAGCTCAAGGCGACGAGCGACACCATGGCCAGCCTGGAGAAGATGAGGAGCGCGTATCAGGCCTGGAAGATGGGCCTCGGTTTGGTGCTGTGCATTATCCCCGGCATCATCTACGGGATGAGGAACCCTCCAACGAAGAAGGTCGGGGAGGTCATCCTCATCCAGGTGGAAGCGCGGGCCTAAGAAGCGGAGACGATTAGGGCAGGGGTGGACGTTGCCCCGAGTAGTCCGCGGAGAGCCGAGTCTGGGGTCGCTCCTGGTCTTGCTCGGCTATTTCGGCCTCGCGGTGGTCCTGCCGATAAGGCGACGCCGCGCGCTGTGCCCGTTCCGCATAGCGACAGGACGCAACTGTCCTCTATGTGGGCTCACGCGGAGCACCCACGAACTCGTCCGGGGTCGGGTTCGTGCGGCTCGGGACTACAACGCGCTGACGCCCCTGCTCTGGCTCGCGGGGGTCTTTTGGGCAGGTGGGCTCAAGCTCGATACTCACCGCGCCGCTAATGCGAATGCCGTAGGAGTTGCACGCGGGACCATCGCGGAGACACACGACCCGCGGTCACAACTACAACGGAGACAGCAAACGGTGACAGCACAGGCTGCCGCATGCGCCGACCGCGGTTTCCCAGCGCCTAGCGTGGACACCGGGGTCGGTGATGGCCGCCCACGCCTACGGCGATCGGCGACCGTGGCGTTGAGGAACAACTCGAGGCTCTAGAGAAGCGATCTCAGAGCGATCGAGATCGTCGACGCCGCGTCAATCGCGCTACTCAATCGCGCTACTCAATCGCGCTACTCAATCGCGCTACTCAATCGCGCTACCAAATTGCGCGAGCGTCGCCAACGAGGTTTGCGTAGAGTCCGCCGCACGCGAATGGTCGTTCCCAAGCAGAATGTCGCGGGTTCGAACCCCGTCTCCCGCTCCATTTCCCCTAGCGCCGAAAGCAATGGCCTCGTCGCGGTCGAATCTCGGGCCTTGCCCCCGGCCTGATACCGTAGAGCCGTGGTTCGCAGGCATCGCCGGTTCGAATTGCTCCAAGTCACCCTCGACGAGACCCCGATCGGCAGTTGCACGATCGACGCTTGGGAGGATGACGACGGCCGCGAGCAATGGACGGCCCGAGTCCTGATGAAGACTGGGCATGGCTCAACCGAGGGCGTGCTCCACGGGTCGACCCGGGCCGGCGAGTCCCTCGCGGGCCAGGTCCGCTTCGCGGCCGATCAGCAGGGTCCGCGCGGAGGTCGCACCGTCCTCGTGGAGCTCCACGGCCACGGTCCGCTCGAGCCCACCCCGCCGGCCCCGGCAACCGTCCCGGACGACGCCGCGCCCGCCTGACGGGGCGCCGGGTTGTCTCGGCCGCCCTCATACGCGGAGCGAGATGGCCCCGCTCGCCGTGTCGACGACGATCGGGATCGAGGCCAGCGGCTGATTCGTCGGCCCCTGAAGCACGGCGGCGCCGCGAGTCGGGTCGAAGGCCGCGCCGTGACACGGGCACAGGAGCACCTTGTCGACCCGATCCCACTGGACCGTGCAGCCGGCGTGGGTACAAACGGCGTCGAAGGCCACGAACGATCCGTTCGCGAGCTGGACGATCACGCCCGGGTCACCGGCGGGCAGTGGCGCCGGCGCGGTGAACGGAATCGTAAAGGCACGGGCACCGGTCTTCGCGAGGTCGGCGACGTGAGCGACGATCGGGCCCCGTCCGCCTGATGCCGACGTTGCGCCCGGCGATGACGAGACGGCCGGCGCCGGCGAGCCAGGCAACGGGTTCGCCGACGATCCGTCGCCCGTGTCGGTCGCGTCCGCTCCACCGCGCGTCACCTGGCCGGCGCCCGCGCTGCGCAATGGCACCGCCAGCGAGGCGGCGACGAGCGCGAACAGCCCGAGGACTCCGGCCTGGAGGACGGTTCGCCTGTCGCGCAGCGGCAGGCTGTCGGACACGGACCCGGTCCCCGCGATGGCGCGGCGCGCACCACGCGGCCCTCGCGGCCCGCGCGGCCCTCGCGGCCCCGCCGAACCGGCGTTCGCCTCGGCCGGCGTTCCGCCAGCCCAGGCGAGGAACCGGTGCGAGACCAATTGCCCACCATGCCCAGCCAGGGCCAGCGTGACCCAACCTGCGGCGTAGGGCAGATCCGGGCCGTAGTAGAAGGGTCGGGTGGTCCAGGACGCCGTCAGGAAGAACATGATCGACAGGATCGCCCCGCCCCACGCCGCGGCCCGATAGGCGAGCCCGGTCAGGGCGCCGAGCCCGATCGCGATCTCCGCGATTGCGATGACCAGCCCGATTGCGATGGCCATCGGCTGGCCCAGTCGGACGAGGGCGCCGATCGGCGAGGCACGCGTGAAGATCGCCATCTGGGCCTGGATCGAGGCGGGGCTGGTCGGGTCGAAGAAGCGCGGGTCGAGGAGCTTGTCGAACCCGGCGTAGAGAAACGTCGCGCCGAAGAAGAAGCGGACCGGCAGCAGCGCGCGGGCACTCACCGACGGCCCGACCGATGCCAGCGATGGCTCGATCCGATCCACCGGCGGTCGCGGTGTCAGTGCGCGGTCAGAGGGATCGACGGCGACTGGCGGGAGCGCGACCGCGCCGCGCCGTCGCTTCATCGCCGAGACGCCGAGCGCAACGCCATTGCGGTCAAGTCTCCCTGGAGTCCGTGAGCCCTCGGATCGGGCTCGCCGGAGCCGTCCGGCGCGGGGATTGTGCTCCGATCGGCCGGAACGCGTGTTCGTCAGCCGCCCAGCTCGTCCGGCAGGAGCGGTCGGACCGCGAGCGTCCAGGACGTGCCCCCGGAGGTGAAGGCAGTCTCGACAGTCGCCTTGACGAGGATCGGCCCGAGCGTTGTGGCATCCGCACCAAATGCGGCGCCCTGGCGAAGTCCGGCGATCCCGCGATCCGGGACCGCGGGGGCGCCGAACGTCGCGAGCGGGGTCGAGAGCGGCCACGCGACCGGCTTCTGAGGGTTTGCCGGATCGCTGCTCGGTGCACCCGGGCTGGCGTACACGCGATACCCCGGCACCACGTACGGGACCCCGGAGACGGCGCCACCACCCCACGTCACGCTCGGATCGGTGAGCCGGGCCAGCAGGTCGAATGCCGCGGCCTTGCCCGGATCCGCGCTGCCACCGAGCCCCGGGCCGCCGGGCCCGCCGACCCCCGGCCCGCCGCCGGCAAGACGCGTCTCGGTCGTCTGGCCGTCGATGGTGACCGCGAAGATGTCGGTGCCGCAGTCGCCGGGGATACCGGGACCGGCGGTCGAGGGCCGGTCGAGTCCGGCGACCTTGATCGCGGCGAGGATGGCGGCGGCACCCGCTGGGCCAGTGTCGCGCACGTCGAGGGTCGGGAGCAGCGGGGCCGGGGCGATCGCATCCGCGGCGCCCGGGGTGAAGGTGCGCCCGTCGCTCAGGACCTCGACGATCGGCAGCGCGTTGAGATTGGCCGCGGGGTTGATGAACCCGCCCTCGGACGTCACCTTGAGCAGGACCGCGATCGGTGCCGCCGACGGCGCTGTGGCGGGAGTGGTCGTCGGCGATGACGTTGCCGAGGCAGACGAGCTCGGCGTGGACGCCGCTGGGGTGCTCGGCGCGCTGATCGCGCTCCCGCAGCCGACGACGAAGACGACCGCCGCGGCGAGCGCCGCGACCCGGGCAAGACGAGCAGACATCGAGACCCCACAACGTTCAGCTGGCTCGCGGCGGCGCCGCGTTCGGCTGGCAGACGCGGAGTGACGCGGTTCAGTTCCGAGGCCCGGAGCGGCCCGCGAATGTCGCCGATTCAAGCTGTTGCGTACCATCCGGCGGTGGACCAGCCCGACCCGCCCGTCACCACCGCGTCGGTCGCGCCGCGCCGGCTGCTCGGCCTGCCCGAGTTCCGGGCCATGGTTGGCGCCCGCACGACCAATGCGCTGGCGGTCAGTGCGCTCGCCACCGCCGTCGCCTTCCAGACGTACGAGATCACTCGGGACCCACTCGCCCTCGGCTGGCTCGGGCTCGTCGAGGCGATCCCGGCCCTGTCACTGGTGCTGTTCGGCGGCCATCTCGCCGACCGCCGGGACCGCCGGGTGATCGTCGTGGTGACGAGCGCGATGGTGACCGCCACCGCCGCCGTCCTCGCCCTCTTGTCCGCTTCGGGTCTGCTGAGCCTGATCGGGATCCTCGCTGTGATCTTCGCGACCGGAGTCGCGAGCGGCTTCGAACGGCCGGCCCTGACCGCGCTCGAGGCCCAGGTCGTGCCGCGCGAGGACGCGGCTCGCGGCATCTCGATGCTGAGCAGCGTCAGCCAATCCGGCGCGATCGTCGGGCCGGCGATCGGCGGGATCGCGATCGCGCTGGTCGGCATTCCCGCGACGTACGCCGGGATCGCGGTCCTCCTGGCGATCTCGACGGCCTGCCTGGCCCTGATCTCGTCGAAGCCGATCCCGGCCCCGATCGAGGGCGAGCCAATGATCCAGAGCCTCCTCGGCGGAATCCGCTACGTGGCCAGAACCCCGGCCCTCGTCGGATCGATGGCGCTCGACCTGTTCGCGGTCTTCTTCGGTGGGGCGATCGCCTTGCTCCCGATCTTCGCGACCGACATTCTCCACGTTGGCGCATTCGGGCTCGGCCTGCTCCGGACCGCCCCATCGATCGGGGCCTTGTTCGTCATGCTGATCGCGACCCACCGGCCGCCGAGCCGCCGCGCCGGCAGGATGCTCATGCTGAGCGTCGCCGGCTTCGGACTGAGCATGATCGTCTTCGGCTCGTCCACGATCTTCGCGGTCTCGCTGGCCGCCCTGTTCTTCGCCGGCGTGACCGACGGGGTCAGCATGATCATCCGCAGCACGATCCTGCGGGTCCTCTCGCCCGAGCCGATCCGGGGCCGCGTCGCGTCGGTCAACTGGGTCTTCATCGGCGCGTCGAACGAGCTCGGAGCGTTCGAGAGCGGCCTGGCCGCCCGCGTCTTCGGGACGGTCCCGAGCGTGATCACGGGTGGGATCCTCACCCTGGCGGTCGTCGGTGCCACTGCCTTGCTCGTGCCATCACTGCGAACCCTCGACATCGAGCGATCCCGACCGACCGACGACGAAGTCAGCGGCTCGGGTCGGATCGACGTCCCGACGTCGGTCGCGGGCGACGCCCGAAGCTGAAGGGCGCGACGCGGCCCCGACCGGTGGTCGGGGCCGCGCGATCGATCGCGTGGACGGGATCGCCGTCGTCAGTGGCCCTTGCGCCCCGTCGAAACGGCATTGCCGAGGTCGTTGACGAGGCTGTCACGCGGCGTGACGGACCCGCGCGCCGCGACCGGCTGGAGGCCGAACTGGTGCTCGATCGTGGCCATGATCGATGTCGTGTCGTAGACCGTGTGGTCCACACCCGACGAGGTGAAGCTGCGACCGATCAGGAGCGCCGGGACCCGCGTTCCGGGTCCGAACTGATCGTGAGCGCCGCTCGTGCCCATTCCGGGTGGTGAGACGTGATCCCACTGGCCGCCGAACTCGTCGTAGGTCACGACGATCAGGGTGTTGCCCGCCTGGGGTCCTGTCTCGATCGCCTTGATCAGATCGACGAGGTGGTCGCTGCCGTTCGGCTCGCTTGCGTAGCCAGGATGTTCGTTCTCGTTGCCGAGCGGCTTCACGAAGCTGACCTGGGGCAGGCTGCCGTTCTGGGCGGAGGCGATGAACGCGACCTCGTCCTTGAGGTGCGCCGCCCGATCCGGGGTGCCCGGCGCGTAGCGCGTGAAGTAGTTGAACGGCTGATGGTGGAACTGGAAGCTCGAGTCGGGGCAATACGGATACTGCCCATCCGCGATCGAGACATGCGGGTCAGTGCAGGTATTGGGCGTCGTGCCATTCGTCCAGCCGGGCCCGGTCGTGTTGCCAGCGGCGTTGTCCCAGCCGCCGGCATACCACGACCAGCTGACGCCGGCATCGCTCATCCGGTCGCCGATGTTGAGCGCGATGTGCGTGTCGTCGGTCGCGGGCTGTCGAGCACCGAAGCTGCCCTGCGGCTCCCACGCCGGCTGGAGGGTGTTGACGGCCCAGTCGCCGCAGGCGAACCCGGCGACGGCCGAGGCGCCGCAGGACTGGGTGACGCTGCCATCCACCACCGAGCTCGTCGGCTTGTACAGCGGATACCCGACATGCGGGAACCCGTTCGCGTCGAGGACCGCGTGCTGGGCGGTCGGGGCGTCCGGCCAGAGAAGCGGCTGGGCTCCGATCAGGTACTGGTGATTGAGATACGAGCCGCCGAACGCGGCCTGGAAGAACTGGTCGGCGACGACGTACTTCGGGGCGCCGCGACCGTGCAGGTAG
>JANMQO010000216.1:0-4383 GCA_031370565.1 Chloroflexota bacterium | reverse complement strand
CGACGGGAACGGCGAGCCCGCCGCACGGCCCGCCTGGAGCGCCGCCGCCACGGCCAATTCGGCACCGCATGGGATGAGCAGGGTGCCCGCGCCGAAGCGGGCTTCGAGTTCGCCGACGGTGACGCTGTTGATCCGATAGTTGGAGAACCCGGTCACGACCGCCAGTGGCACGGACCGGACAGGAGTGACCGAGGGTGACGGGGCCGCCCCGAGCGACGGACTCGCCACGGATGAGGGAATCGCCAGTGAGGAACTGCCCGTCGGCGGTCGATCCGCTTCGCTCGGTCCAACGCTCGCCGGTGCGACCGAGGATCCGAAGCTCGGTCGGCCATCTGTGCTCGACGCGCTGCACGCGCCCACGAGCCAGACGATGAGCACCATGGTGGCGGTCATCCGCGAACCGCGCGCCGTCATGACCGAGCCCGGAAGGGGCTCGCCTACTCCAGCCCCATTTCGGCTGCGATTGGTACCTGGACCATGTTGGCCCGCGTCGACCTGCCAGCCCGGTAGAACAGGATGCCCACGACGAGGAATGCGAGCAGGGGCAATATCTGCGTGAGTTCGTACTGGGTTCGTCCACTCGCCCCGACGAATCCCTGGGGCAACGACGTGTCCGGCGTCGCAGTCCCGATGCCTGGGAAGAGGAGAGCAAGGCTGGCCAGAAGAGCGAAGGCCGTGGTCACGATCGAAATGATCGCCGCGCCCGCCATCCCGCCCGGCACCCGATACGGCCGGGGGACGTGAGGGTGGCTCAGGCGCAGCTTCCACAGTGCCGGAAAGATTGCCAGGTACGAGATGGTCGTCGTCGAGATGGCCAGGCCCAGGACCGCCGTGAAGTACTTGTTCGCGTCCCCACTCGACAGGGCAAAGGCGAGGAGCATGACCAATGTCGCGACGACCCCGGACACGAGGTTGACGACGATCGGCGTCCCGAAGCGGGAGGAAAAGGTGCCCATGACCCGCGGCGCAGCGCCGTCCAGTGCCGCCATGGCCTGGGCCCGGTCGGCCCCCATGACCCACGTCGTGCCGCTCGACAGCAGGGCGAGGATGAACGCAATCGCGCAGAGACCGCCGAAGATTGCCCCGAGGCCGGTCAAGGTCGGCGTCCCATCGGCGGCGACAGAACCGCCGTAGACCGTGAACACCGTCTTGATCGAATCGATGAAGCCGGACAGGTTGCTGATCCGGTCCTTGGGCAGGACGAGCAGGATCGCCAGGATCGGGCCGCCGTACAGGACCACAGCGCCCACGGCGGATCGAAACACGCCAAACGGAATATCGCGCTTGGGATCCTTCATCTCCTCGCCCGCCGCGCTTGGGAGTTCGAACCCGACGTAGTTGAAGAAGAGGACCGGCACGAGACCGATGAACCCGACGTAGCTGATTCCGAAGTCGCCAGCGCCGAACCCGTGGACGCCGTTCTTGAGGGCAAATAGGACCACTGACAGGGTGAACAAGCCGAGGACCGCGATCCGCACGAACGCACCGATCGTCGGGATCCACTTGCCGATATTGAATGACAGGATCGCGGCGACCACGGTAAACCAGATGAAGCCGAGGACGAACAGGGTCTCGCCGACCGACGTCCCACCCAGGTGTCGGATGTGGGGGCCGCCGAGACTAAAGAAGAACGTTTGGAAGGTGGCGGCGGCCAGGATCGCCAGGGTCCCTCCGACCCAGATCGGATTCGAGATCCAGTACAGCAGGGCGTTGAGCGCGGCGATCTTCCGACCGAAGGCGAGTCGGGTCCAGACGAACGGCCCACCCTCCTCGGGAAATGCTGTCCCGAGCTCCGAGGTGAGGAGCGCGTACGGGACAAAGAAGACGACGCCCAGGATGAGCAGCCAGGAGAAGCCTTCGGGACCCTTGGCGGCGACGCTACCGATCGTGTCCAGACCAACCAGCGTGCAGATGAGAAAGAAAAGAATGTCGAACCGCGCAAAGTGTTTGCGCAGCTTCTTCTTCTCTTCCATCGCGGCCGTGGTGGTCAGGTCGAACATATCGGCGGGCATCGCCGGGCTCGTCATCTCGTCTCCTCGGTCGTCAGGGGGCCAGCCACATCGGGACGGAGCGTCGACAGGATCGTTCGTCCCGGTTCGGCGTCACGCTAGCAGACGAGCGGGTGCGTCGTTGTGGATTCGGCGCACGTCATTGGAGCACGTGCATGGCCGGGCGCGAGGCCGCCAGGCGGCCGCACCTACGGCCCGGAGGCCGGCAGCGCAGGCTTGGCTGCGGCCGTCAACGCAGCGCTCAGCGAGGCCTCCAGCTGCGGTCGGCGGAAGACGTAGCCTGAGGCAAGGGCCTTGGTTGGCCAGACGCGCCGGCTGCCAAGGGCGAGGGTGGCCTGGTCGCCAAAAACGAGGCGGACGATCCAGGCGGGCGTCGGGAACCAGCTCGGACGATGCAGCACGTGCCCGAGTGCCTGCGCGAACGCCGACTGGGAACGGGGGTCGGGTGCCGCCAGATTGAGCGGACCGCGGATGGCCGGCGACTCGAGCGCCCACAGGTAGAGACCGACGGCGTCCGCCATGTCCACCCAGGTCAGCCATTGGCGACCGGAACCGAGGCGCCCGCCCACGAACAGCCGGAACGGAAGTGCCAGCAGGCGCAGGGACGCGGCGCCCGGCGCAACCACCGAACTCGTGCGCATGAGGACGACGCGGACGCCGAGTGCCTCCGCGCGCAGTGCCTCATTCTCCCAGGCCACGCACAGCCTGGCCAGGAAGGAGTCGCTCGGCGGCGTGGTCTCGTCGGCGGGCGACTCGTCCCTCCCCTCGTAGACATCACTGCCAGACGCGCTGAGGAGGACGTTGGGGCGTGCCTCGGCCGGCAGCGCTGCGAGCGCCGCGACGAGCGCCCGAGTGGGCTCCAGGCGACTGTCGAGAAGCACCTGCTTGCGGCTCGCGGTCCAGGGCCACCGGCCGATGCTCGCGCCAGCAAGATTGATGACCGCCCCGGCATCGGCGAGTTCGGCGACCCACCGGCCCTGGGACGCCACCTCCCACGCGACGACCCGCACGCCGGCCGGCAGCCCCGCGGCTCCGTTCGGATCTCGGCTCAGGACGACCGGCTCGTGGCCGGCGGCCAGCAGCGCCTGGCAGATCGCCCGGCCGATCAGCCCCGAGCCTCCGGCGATCACCACTTTCACGGCTGGTCGACCCCCGCGGCTGGCCCGGCAGTTCGGTTGGCGAACATGCTACTCACAAGGCGCATGATGGTCACAGGTCGCGAAGAAGTCAAGCGGGTCGGCGCCGGGCGTCGGCACATTGGTCATCCGAGCAACAGTCCACACGTGACCCTGGCGATCCTCCCAGACATGCCCCGGGCTCCATTCGCCCGTCCTCCTGGATTGTCCAGCCGTTGCCATCGGGGTCACGGAAGGAAAGGGACAAGTTGCAGTCGTTGTGTTGAGGACCAGGTGCCGGCACCTGACTGCCCGACTCGAAACGGGAGATCTCGCTGACGGTCGTCCCACGTTCGACGAGATCGAGACGTACCTCGACGCGCCTCCGTCGAGACCGGCCGCGATCGACCAGCTCGCGAACAATGTGCCGGCGGCCCCGCGGCCGTCAACCGGTGGCCTCGGACACCGAGGCCAGGCTGTCCTGGATCCGGTGCAGGTAGGTGATGTAGCCGCGCAGGTCCGCATCAGAGAAGGTGCTCAGCCAGGCCTTCTCGTCGCGATGGACAATTGTCCGGAGCTCCTGGAGCACGGTGAGTCCGGCGGGCGTGATCTGGACGACCAGGCTCCGGCGGTCGGCCGCATTCGCGGAACGGCGGACGAGCCCGTGCCGTTCGAGCGAGTCGAGCAGGCCAGTCACCGTGGCGCGGGTGACGATGAGACGTTCACCGAGCGCCGAAGGGGACATCGGGCCGTGGTCACGGAGGATCCCGAGGACGAGACCACCCGCGGCGCTCACGTTGAGCGGACGGAGTAGTCGCCCGATCAGATCAAACAGCATGTCGGCCGTTCGGATCGTGTTCATCGCCGCTTCGGTTGCCAGGATGTTCGCGTCGGGCGTCTGGTCGTAAAAGTCCTCGGGCATCTGGATCTTTCGCATGGGTGCATCATACGGGTATTGATAATACGGCGCCTAACCATATAGTTAGGGACCTAATGACCAGCCATGAAGGCCCGTCCAATTCGAAAGGGGTCCTGCGATGACCAGGGTGATCGTCCAGCACAACGTGGCCGACTACGACCGCTGGTACCCGGTGTTCACAGAGCACGAGGACATTCGCCGGCAGCACGGAGCGACCGGCCACTCGATCAATCGCGAAGCGGCGGATCCGAACTCGGTGGTGATCGTCAATGAGTTCGCGACGCTGGAGGGCGCCCGGGCGTTCTCCCAGGACCCGTCGCTGCCCGCCGCGATGGAGCGG
>JANMQO010000215.1:0-25214 GCA_031370565.1 Chloroflexota bacterium | reverse complement strand
TGCCGTACAGCCCCGCAACAAAGCCGACGATCGCCACGCCGATCGCTGCCGTCGCCGCCCACCAGCGCCGACCACGGAGCCCCCACGCGGTGACCACCAGCGCCGCCCCGAGGCCAGCCCAGATGAGCGAGTACTGGCGTCCGACCGGGTCGGTCGAGACGGCCAGCGAGACCGCGTAGCCCTCGATCGCCCCGCCGACCGCGAGGAGGATCAGGAAGATCGTTGCGATGGAAGGCGGGGCTCCCCGGCGAGCGTCGCGTGGTCCTGTCATCGAAACCCGCGGGTTCGATGGTGTTTCCTCCGCGGGCATCAGTCCGTTTGCCGCGACCAGTTCGTTCGCCGGCTTCGGCTCGTCCGCAGACTTCGGCTCGTCCGCAGACTTCGGCTCGGCCACCTGGTTTGGTTCCCCGTCCACTCTATCCTCCGGCGTGTGCGATCGCCCTCGATCGACTGCGTGCCGGCAATTCTGACCGGCCGTTCGTCCTGTGCGCCATCCCCCGCCGGTCCTGCCCGGTGACCCGCCCGCCGGTCCTGCCCGCCGGTCCTCAGCTCAGGTCGACGAACACGTTCTTCGTCTCGGTGTACAGCTCAATGGCGTGCATCCCGAGTTCGCGGCCGATGCCCGACATCTTGTAGCCACCGAACGGCGCCTCGGTGTGGACCGAGCTGTTCGAGTTGACGCTGATGACCCCGGCCTGGAGCCCCTTGGCCGTGCGCAGCGCCTTGCCGATGTCGCGGCTCCAGATGGAACCGGACAGGCCGTACGGCGTGGCGTTGGCCAGGCGGAGCGCCTCCTCTTCCGTGTCGAACGGAATGATCGAGACGACCGGGCCGAAGATCTCCTCGCGGGCGATGCGCATGTCATTGGACACGCCGTCGAAGACGGTCGGCAGCAGGTACGCGCCGGCGGCCAGGGCGGGATCGTTCGGGATCGTGCCGCCGCAGACCAGGTTGGCGCCCTCGTCCAGGCCGATCGCGATGTAGTCCATGACCCGCTCGCGCTGGCGGAAGCTGACCAGCGTGCCCACCTCGGTCGCCTCGTCGGCAGGGTCACCAACCTTGACCCGCTTCGTTGCCGCCACGAACAGCTCGACCACCCGCTCGTGGGCCGAGCGTTCGACGAGGATCCGGCTCCGGGCGCAGCAATCCTGGCCGGTGTTGTCGAAGACCGCGTAGGGCGAGTCGCGGGCGAACTTCTCGAGGTCCGCGTCGGCGAAGACGATGTTGGGGCTCTTGCCGCCGAGCTCCAGGCTGACCTTCTTCACGTTGTTCGAGGCCAGGCGCATGATCTCCTGACCGGTTGTCGTCTCGCCGGTGAAGGCGATCTTGCCCACGCCTGGATGGCCGGCCAGCGACGCGCCCGCCGTGCCGCCCGGTCCGGTCAGGACGTTGAAGACACCCGGTGGGAAACCCGCCTCGAGGGCCAGCTCGGCCAGGCGAATGGCCGTCAGCGGCGTGTAGCTGGCCGGCTTGAGGATGACCGTGTTGCCAGCGGCCAGGGCCGGCCCCAGCTTCCAGCTGGCCATGAGCAGCGGAAAGTTCCAGGGCACGATCAGGCCGACCACGCCGATCGGCTCGCGCAGGGTGAAGTCGAGCCCGGGCTTGCTCACCGGGATGGTCTCGCCGAAGACCTTGTTGGCCGCTCCTGCGTAGTACTCGAAGACGGCGCTCACCGCGAGCGTCTCGCCCCGGGCACCGCTGATCGGCTTGCCGCCGTTGCGAGACTCGAGCCGGGCGAGCTCCTCGACGTTGGCCTTGACCAGGGCCGACAGCTTGGCCAGCGTTCGACCACGCTTGGTGGCGGACCAGCTGGACCAGCCCTTCGGATCGTCGAAGGCCCGCCGGGCGGCGTCGACCGCGCGATCAACGTCCTCTTTGCCGCCCATCGGCGCGTTGGCCAGGACCTGCCCGGTCGCGGGCTCGATCACCTCGAACGTCTGGCCGTCTGCCGCGTCGACCGGCTGGCCGCCGATGATCATGCGGACGCTGCTGGGCGCGGCGGGAGAGCCGGTCGCAGGCTTGGATTCGGTCGTCATGCGGAGGGGCCCTCGGCTTGGGCGGCACTGGAGGCCGCCGGCTGGTCACGGTCGTGCGTGAAGGGTACTCCGGCCGGCGTCCTTGTTCAGCGAGAGTTGGCGCGTCGGTCGAGCCATTGGTAGGTCGGCCCAGCGTGTGCGCGAGGGAAGCGGATGGGGCGAGGCGCCCGCGAGGGGGCGACAGGTGCCTCGCCCCGGGGAACTACTTGAGGGGCGCGGCCGCGATGGCGTGGAGCATGGCGGTGTCCCAGATGACCACCGTGTGGTAGCCGTCCATGATCGCGCCGGCCATGGCCGCCGGGATCTCGTAGGTCTGCATGCCTTCCTTGGCCTTGAGCGGGCCCAGGTCGAGCAGCTTGGTCGGGTCGATGTCGGTGGTCTTGAGCACGTCGGCGTTGGAGACGAGCACGACGTTCGTGTGCGCGATCCCGGCAACCGTGAACTGGTCGAGGATGATCTCGTGTGTGCCGTTGGCCAACTGAGCGAACTCGGCGATTCCGGTGGCGCTGCCGTCGACCGCGTGGAAGGTGCCCTTCTCGCCGACCTTCATGGCCATCGCGTCGCCGGAGGCCATCGCCGAGGGCGCCGCCATGGCCGATGCCTGGGCCATGGCGGATGCCTGGGCCATCGCGGACGCCTGGGCCATCGCCGACGACTCGGCCATGGCGGAAGGCGCGGCCGATGCCGGGGCCACGGACGCCGCGCCGGTGCCCGAGCAGGCGGCGAACGCGAAGACGAGGCCGGCGGCGAGCGTGAGCGGACGGGCCAGGGACGAGGTTCGAGCGTGGGTCATGAGGATCTCCTGTGGTTGGTCTGGTGACCTCCCGATCCTCGCGGTCCCCCATGACGCCCGACTGACGGTCAGGTGACGTGGCCGTGACGGTTCTGTGACGTCACACTGCCGGCGGCCGCAGCTAGCCGCGCGCCAGTTCCCCCTCCAGATTGCGCACGAGCGTGTCGACCTGACCGGTCAGGGCGCCGCCGATCAGCCCGCCGCCAAACGAGGCGAGCGCCCCGCTGACGGTTGTGTCGATGCTGTAGCGCACTTCCGTGCGGCCCTCGTCGAGCGCGACAAGGTCGAACGAGATCGAGGCCTGAAAGGCGCCCTTGATCCCGCGGGGCCGGCCGTCGAGGTCGAGCCGGAGATGGGTCGGCGGGGCCACGTCGTGGTAGGTGGCCGTGACATCGGCCCGGATCGTCAGGAAGCCGGTTTTTGCCACCAGGACCGCCCGGAACGTGGCCGGGCCGTCACGCACGATGGACTCGCAGCCGGGCAGGATCCGCCCCAGCGCGTCCGGGTCGTCGAGGATCGCCCAGATCGCGTCCGGCGTCCCGTCGATGATGACGGACCCACCGGACGGGGCTGTCATTCCGGTCCGCCGCCGGTTTCGGCGCGCGAACCCGGGACCCGCCCGGCTGCGACGAGGGCCGACCCGACGATCCCGGCATCGTTGCGCAGCAGGGCCGCAACGACCGGCACGCGCAGGGTCAGGTATGGCAGGAACTTGTCGGCGTTCTTGCTCACGCCACCACCCAAGATGAGCAGCCGCGGGCTGAACAGCTTGTCGATCGCGGCGAGGTGCTCGTCCAGATCCGCGGCCCAGGCCTTCCACGACAGGCCGCGCCGGACTCGGGCATTGGCCGCGGAGCGCTTCTCCGCGTCTCGTCCGCGAATTTCCATGTGGCCGAGCTCGGTGTTGGGCACGAGCACGCCGTCCACGAACATGCCCGAGCCGACCCCCGTCCCAAGGGTCAGGGTGATGACCACGCCGAGCTTGCCGGCGCCCGCGCCGAGGCGCATCTCGGCCACTCCGGCAGCGTCGGCATCGTTGACGATGGTGGTGCCCCGGCCGAGCACGCGCGAGAACTCCAGTTCGGCGGGGTAGTCCAGCCAGCCCTGGTCGATGTTCGCCGCGGACCGGGTGATGCCGTCCACGACGACCGCCGGGATCCCGACGCCCACGATGAACGGTCCGTGGACGCCCGTGGCGCGGACCGCCTCGGACGCTTCGACCCGGGCGACGAGCTTGGCGGTCGCCTTGATCACCGCAGCGGGGCTTGATGGCTCCGGTGTGGCCACCCGCAGGCGTGTCCCGACCAGCTGGCCGGTCGCCACGTCGACGGCACCGACCTTGATCCCGCTGCCGCCGATGTCAACCCCGACGACGATCCGCGGCGTTGACGCCGCCGCCGCCGGCTCAGAAGTAGTTGACACTGATCCCACCATCGACCACGAGCTGGGCGCCATTCGTGAAGCGCGATTCGTCCGAGGCAAGGTAGACCGCCATGTACACGATCTCCTCGGGCTTGCCGAAGCGGCCGGTCGGGTTACGGGCCAGCCGGAGCTGCTTGGCGGCCTCATCCTTGAGCAGCCAGTCCATGAGCAGTGGCGTCTCGATCGGGCCCGGGCAGATGGCGTTCGTGCGGATGCCCTTGGGGCCGAACTGCACTGCCAGGCTGCGGGTCAGCGCCAGCAGTGCCCCCTTCGACGCCGTGTACGCGTCCTGGGGTACGGAGCAGCCGAGCAGTGCCACGAAGCTCGCGATGTTGATGATCGAACCGCCGCCGCCGGCCACCATCTGGGGGATCGCGTATTTGCAGCCGAGGAAGACGCCGCGGACATTCACGGCCATGACCTGGTCCCAGACAGCCACTTCGGTGTCGGTCACCGAATGGTCCGCCTCGGGCATGACCCCGGCATTGTTGTAGAGGACATCGAGCCGGCCGTAGGTCGACACCGCGTGGTCGACCATCGCCTTCGCATCGGCCTCCTTCGAGACGTCCGCCCGAACGAAGCTCGCCTCGCCGCCGGCCTCCCGGACCAGGCGCACCGTCTCCGCCCCGGCCGCCTCGCTGAATTCGGCGACGACAACCTTGGCGCCCTGCGCGGCGAACAGCAGCGCGGCCGTCCGGCCCATGCCGCTGCCGGCACCGGTGATGATCGAAACCTTGTCCTGGAGTCGCATGGGCGGCAGTAGTCCTTTCTTGGTGGGCATTGCGTGAGGCGGACGCATCGACGCACCACGGAGGGTACGCCATTGGCCCGGGTCAGGCGCCAGGCGGTCGTGCCGCCGCGAACCAGGCCCGGTGGTAGACGAGTGCGATGATGACGATCGATGCGGCAGCGAGGGTGGCGATCGACAGGATCGTCTGGGGTGCCACCAGCACAGCCATGATCGCGACCGCGAGTCCCGATCGCCAGCCGCGACCGCCCCGAATTCGGACGCCGATCACGATTGTCCAGGCGGCCAGCAGGGCGAGTCCGATGCTGGCCAGCAGCGGCCCCTTGTAGCCGTTCAGGATGAGCGCCGTCAGCAGGACCGAAAGCAGGAGTTCTGCGGCGGCGAGCATGAGCAAGAGCAGCGAGGCGACGCCAACGAGGATCGGCCGCGGTCTGGGCCAGTCCTCGAGGTTCGGTGACTCGTCTGGCGCCGCGTCATCTGGCGTCGCTACGTCAGGCGCCGCCTCGTCGTCGGAACGGGCGACGCCGTCGGAGTCGATCCGTTGCGCCGCCTGGGGTTCGGGCCAGCCCTCGGCCGGTCGCCCCCCGGGCGTCGCTCCGTCGGGTCCGTCGGTCACGATCGCTCGAGGTAGCGTTCGCGATCCCAGGGATGGACCACCGCGTCGTAGGTGTCCTGCTCATAGCGGGCGGCGTTGAGGTAGTGGTCGACCACGTCCTGGCCGAAGATCTCCACGGCCGCCTCGCTCTGCTCCAGGCAGCGGATCGCCTCGTGGAGCGCCCGGGGCATGCGGTCCACGCCGGTCGCGAGGTAGCCGTTGCCCTTGTACTCGGCCGGTGCCGCGATCTCGTGGCGGATGCCGTACAGGCCGGCGCCGATCATTGCGGCATAGGTCAGGTAGGCGTTCATGTCGCCGCCCGGGAAGCGACACTCGATGTGGAGCGCCTGGCCGCTGCCCACCACGCGGAACCCGGTCGTCCGGTTGTCCCGGCCCCAGACCACGTTGACCGGGGCCCAGCTGAGCGCCGCGAAGCGCTTGTAGGAGTTCACGTTCGGGGCAATGAACGGGGCCAACTCGCGGACCAGCTGCATCATGCCGCCCATGAAATGGCTCATGAGCCGGCTCATGCCGTAGGGCAGCCCGTCCGCCTCGTCGTGCATCAACGAGCGCTTGCCGGCGGGATCCCAGACGCTCATGTGGAGGTGCCCGGACGAACCCGTCCAGCCGGCGTCCGGCTTGGCCATGAAGGTGATCCCCCAGCCGTTGAGGTAGGCGATCTCCTTGGCACCGTGCTTGAACAGGACGCTCCGGTCGGCCGACTCGAGGACCTCCTCGTAGCGGATGTTGACCTCGTGCTGGCCCGGTGCCGCCTCGCCCTTGCTGAACTCGATCGGGATGCGGGCGGCGGTCATCTGGTTGCGCAGCAACCGGTGGAGCGGCTCGGCCTTGGTCGCCTGGAGCAGGTGGTAGTCCTCGTTGTAGTAGCCGAAGCGTTCGGGCAGGGCCCAACCCTTGCGGGATTGGTCCTCCCAGCTGTCCTTGAGCACGTAGTACTCGAACTCGGAGCCGGCCTTGACGTTGAGGCCGAGCTTGGTCGCCGCGGCGATCTGGCCCTTGAGGATGGTCCGCGGTGAGACCGGGATCTCGGCGTGGTGCTCCTCGTCGACCGTGTCGGACAGGACGATCGCCGTCTTCTCCAGCCACGGCAGCACGCGCATCGTGTCCCAGACAGGCGAGGCGATCCAGTCGCCGTAGCCAGTCTCCCAGTTCATGAGCTTGAACCCGTCGGGCGTGTTCATCTCCATGTCCGTGCCCAGCAGGTACGTGCAGAAGTGAGCGCCGTGGTCGATCACGCCGTTGAGGAAGGCTTCGGCCTGGACGCGCTTGCCCACCAGCCGGCCCTGCATGTCAGTGATCGCGACGATGAGGGTGTCGATCCGCCCATCGCGGATCATGGCCTCGAGCTCCTCGAGGCGGGGATGCTTCGCTGCGTGGCTGTCGTTGCTCATCGGGTCCCTCGATGCTGGATGCCCGGCTGGACCGGGCGACGGATGGATGCTACGGGTCGATCGCCCGCCGTGCACGCTCTCTGCGCGCCCGGGTCGGCATGTCTCCCACAGCGCTATTTCGCGGTCATTCCCCCGTCGGCGACGATGACGGCCCCGGTCACGAAGGATGCCTCGTCCGACGCAAGGAAGAGAGCCACATTCGCGATCTCGCGAGGCTCACCGGGCCGCCCGATGGGCTGGAACGAGTCGATCGTGGCATAGACTTCCTTCAGGCCGCCGAGCATCTCGGCGTGGGCATAGTTGATCGGCGTGTCGACCCAGCCCGGGGCCAGCGCGTTGCAGCGGATTCCCTGCTTGGCGTAGTCGAGGGCGATTCCCTTGGACAGCATCACGATCGCGCCCTTGGACGTCGCGTACACCGCGAGGAACGGCTCGGCAACGAGCCCGTTCACGGAGGTCGTGTTGATCAGCGAGCCGCCTCCGCCCCGGAGCATGTATGGGATGGCGTAGCGGCAGCCGTAGATGCAGCCCTTGACGTTGACGTTCAGGGTGCGGTCGATGACCTCGTCGGTGGCTTCGTGGAAAACGCCGGGCAGGTTGACGTCGGCGTTGTTGAACACGACGTGCAGGCCGCCCCAGCGGTTCACCGTCGCGTCCGTGTAGGCCTGCACCTGGGCGGCGACGGAGACGTCGGCGGTGACGGCGAACGCGGCGTCGCCGATCTCGCGAGCCGTCGCCTCGACGGTCTGTCCATCGATGTCGACGCAGGTAACCCGGGCGCCCTCTTCGGCGAACCGGATCGCCGACGCCCGGCCGATGCCTGAGCCCGCGCCGGTGACGATGCAGACCTTGCCGGCGAGCCGGTCGCCCATGAGATTGTCCTCCTGACTGTCGGACCTGCGGAATTCGCACCTAGACCTGCATTCCAGTGTGCGATATTCGTCCTTGACACTGGGGTTCGCCGGGCCCGTAATACCCGGTACGTCATATCGTAGCGCTGCTGAGGAGGGTTCCGAGGGTGGATTCAAGATCGAATAGCACGACGTCATCGGGGGACGTCGAGCGTCTCCACCAGCTGGGGTACGCTCAGGAACTCCGGCGGGGAATGAAGACGTTCTCCAACTTCGCCGTCTCCTTCACGATCATCTCGATCCTGTCGGGCTGCCTGACGCTGTTTGGCTTCGCCATGAATACCGGCGGCCCGGCCGTGATGACGATCGGCTGGCTCGTGGTCGGCGGGTTCGTCACACTCGTCGCCCTCGGGATGGCCGAGGTTGCCTCGAGCTACCCAACCGCAGGCGGCCTCTACTACTGGTCAGCCAAGCTGGCCGACGAGGCCGGCGCGGACGGAGCGCGCTGGAGCTGGTTCGTCGGCTGGTTCAATCTCGTCGGCCAGGTGGCCGTCACGGCTGGCATCGACTTCGGCCTCGCGTTCTTCACGAACGCGTTCCTGAACCTCGTCTTCGGCTTCCCGGTTGACCCGCCCCACACGATCCTGATCTTCGGGGTCATGCTCATCATCCATGCGCTGCTGAACACGTTCGGCATCCGCATCGTCGCGCTGCTCAACGACATCTCAGTCTGGTGGCACCTTGTCGGCGTCGGTGCGATCGTGCTCGTTACTGTCGTCTTCAACCAGCACACCCGGACGGACCTCGGCACGGTCTTCTCGACGTTCGTCGACAACACCGGCAGCGGTGCAGGCAACGCGTGGCCTGGCCCGATCCTGTTGGGCATCCCGCTCTACGTCATGCTCATCGGCTTGCTCAACGCCCAGTACACCCTGACCGGGTTCGATGCCTCGGCGCACATGTCCGAGGAGACCCACGACGCAGCCCGGTCGGCCCCGAAGGGGATCATCTGGTCGGTGATCATCTCGGTCATCGCCGGCTTCATCCTCCTCGTCGCGATGAACGTCGGGATCACCCCCGACAAGGTCTTCACCGCAGCCGACGGCTCGGCGATCAACGGGTACGCCCACGCGCTCGGTTCGGCGACCGGCGTCCCGCCTGTCCAGATCTGGATTGACGCGGTCGGCCAGACCGGTGGCCTGATCGTCCTCTTTCTCGTCATAGGCGCGCAGTTCTACTGCGGCATGTCGTCAGTCACCGCTAACTCTCGGATGATCTACGCGTTCGCCCGTGACGGCGCGATCCCCGGCAGCAGCTTCTGGCACCGGATCAACCACAAGACCCGGACCCCCACCAACTCGATCTGGCTGGCTGCGGTCGGCGCATTCCTCCTTGGTCTGCCGTACCTCTACAGCCCGACGGCGTACTTCGCCATCACGTCGATCGCCGTCATCGGCCTCTACGTTGCCTACGTCGCACCAATCTTCCTTCGCCTCCGGGCCGGAAGCCGGTTCGTCGAGGGCCCGTGGACACTGGGTCGCTGGAGTCGGCCGATCGGCATTTTCGCCACCCTGTGGGTCGTCGTGATCTTCGTGCTGTTCATGCTCCCGCAGGCACTGCCGATCACGATCAACACCTTCAACTACACCCCGCTCGTCTTCATCGTGGTGCTCGGCGGGGCGGCGATCTGGTACGCCGTATCGGCGAAGCACTGGTTCAAGGGCCCCAAAGTCCAGGGGACTCCGGCGGAGCTCGCCGCGATCGAGGCAGAGCTCGAGGTCATCTGAGCTTCCCGAGGGGTGGCCATCGAGTGCCACCCCTCACCTCCAGGAGCGACACGAGCCCGATGGATCCGTCCACCGGGCTCGTTCGCGTCTCGCTCAAGGGCGCGGGACGGGCGAGGAATCTCCTGCTGCTGTAGCGGCAGACCTCGCCAGGCTCAGTACAGGAGCGTGGTGTCCGCCGGGAAGGAGAAGTCGAAGGTGGCCGGCGCGAGCGTGGCGTCGGGAGCCAGTTCGACCACGATCGCGTCACGGGTGACCCCGGCGTCGATCGACTCGACCAGTCGCAGGATGAGACCGGTCTCGCGGTCGAACGAGACTTGCAGACGGTGGTCCGGGCGGTCCGCCGCCAGCTCGACGGCGCGTGGGTGATCGCACGTGGCGACGATCGCCTCGCGACCGATGATCTCGGCCGTGCCGGAGACCCAGCAGCGACCGGTGGCCAGCACGTTCTGGCAGATTCCGGCCGGGTGGATGAAGACGTCCGGGAGCGTCTCCATCGGCAGTGAGGTGAGCGGCCAGTAGACCCGCGACATGCCGGGAACGTCGGGATTGCCCTGAAGGCCACGGACCGCCTCGCGAACCGGCCGACGGGTACCCAGCCGGTGGGTGGCCGAGTAGGTTCGAACGACCTCCCCATCGGAAATCCAGACCTCGTAGCCGGCGCTGGTCCCACGCCCTGGCTCGGCGGTGGTGACCCGTGCGTCACCGGGATGACGGACGGCAGTGTCGAGGACGGTCAAATGCTCGCCGCGGGCCGTCCACGTTCGTTCCTCGATGCGCATCCGCAGCGTCTCGAAGCGGAGCTCGGCATCGCGCGCGAAGGTGAACAGCGTCTCCAGACTGGGCAGTCCGGTGGGCAACCCGGCGAGCTCGGGGTGAGGGCGTCCGTCCGTCGTGGCGGGCAGCTGAGCGGCGCGATCCCACAGGCGTGTCGAGGACATCGCCGGGATTGTAGCGTCCCGCGCGACCGTCGCGGTCGGATCATGCGCAGCCGCTGCGCAGGGGCGCGTCTGGTCGCCCGTCGCCTCCGCACGCGCCCAGGCCGTACACTCGGCACATGGCGACCACTGACCAACCGAAGCCGACGGGCCAGCCGACCGATCCGCCGACCGGCGACGACTTCCGGGTCGAGCACGATTCCCTCGGCGAGGTCCGCGTCCCCGCGCAGCACTACTGGGGAGCCCAGACGCAGCGCTCCATCGAGCACTTCCGGATCGGCGTCTGGCGCTACGCCTGGGACCGACCGGTCATCCGGGCGTTGGGCATCCTCAAGCTGTGCGCGGCCCAGGCGAACGTCGAGCTGGGCCAGCTGTCGGCGGACAAGGCTGAACTCATCGCGATGGCCGCCCAGGAGGTCATGAACGGCAGGCTGGACGATGAGTTCCCGCTGGTCGTGTTTCAGACCGGCTCGGGCACCCAGACGAACATGAACGCGAACGAGGTGATCGCTGGCCGGGCCAACGAGATGGCCGGCACCGGCCGGGGCGGCAAGCAGCCGATCCACCCGAATGACGATGTCAACCGCTCGCAGTCCTCGAACGACGCCTTCCCCACAGTCATGCACATCGCCGTGGTCGAGGAGTTGTCGGGCCAGCTCATCCCGGCGGTCACGGCCCTGCGCGACACGCTCGCAGCCAAGGCGGACGACTTTTCCGACGTGGTCATGCTCGGCCGGACGCACCTCCAGGATGCGACCCCGCTGACTCTGGGTCAGGTGCTCTCCGGGTGGGTCGCCCAGCTCGATGGCGCGCTTGGCGGAATCCGGGATGCCCTGCCCGGCCTGTACGCGCTGGCCCTGGGCGGGACGGCCGTCGGGACCGGTCTGAACGCCCATCCGAAGTTCGGCCAGGTGGTCGCCCGCAAGATCGCCGAGGAGACCGGTCGGCCGTTCGCCAGCGCCGCCAACAAGTTCGCGGCCCTGTCCGCCCACGACGCACTGGTCCAGGCCAGCGGGTCACTCCGGACCCTGGCCGCCGCCACCCTGAAGATCGCCAACGACGTGCGCTGGTACGCCTCCGGCCCGCGGGCGGGCATCGGCGAGCTGCGCATCCCGGAGAACGAGCCCGGCTCGTCGATCATGCCCGGCAAGATCAACCCGACCCAGAGCGAGGCGCTCAGCCAGGTCGCCATCCAGGTCTACGGTTGCGACGCGGCGGTGGCCTTCGCCGGGTCGCAGGGCAATTTCCAGCTCAACGTCTACAAGCCGGTCATCCTCGACAACGTGCTCACCGCGACGCGCCTCCTGGCGGAGGGTTGCCGATCGTTCAACGAGCACTGCGCCGTCGGGATCGAGCCCAATCGGGAGCGGATCCGCCAGCACCTCGAGGATTCGCTCATGCTGGTGACCGCGCTCAACCCGCACATCGGCTACGAGAAGTCGGCCGAGATCGCGCTGCGTGCCCAGCGCGGCGGCAGTTCGCTGCGAGCCGCCGCTCTCGAGCTCGGCTACGTGACCGAGGCGGAGTACGACGCCTGGGTGGACCCCGCCGCGATGACCGGACCGCTGGAGCCGTAGCCGAACGCCCTCTGCTGCCCGCCGCGGACCAACGTCGATGCCGCGGACCAACGCCGCGGACCAACGTCGATGCCGACGCCGACGTCGACGCCGGCCGAACCGGCCAAGTCCGACATCGACGCCGTGGGACCTGAAGCCAGCCTGGGGTTGGCCGACGGCCGGCGAGGAGCAGAGACCCTAGACTGCGGCCATGCAGTTCGATGCGCTCGCCTTCCGCAAGGTCATGGGTCACTTCGTCACGGGGGTGACCGTGGTGACCACGTTCGACCACGCCGGTCAGCCCGCCGGAATCACGGTCAACGCCCTGAGTTCGGTGTCGCTCGAGCCTCCGTTGGTTGTCGTCGCCCTGGACCGGCGCCGGTTCATGACCCCCATCGTTCACGCCGCCGGCCGCTTCGCGGTGAGCATCCTTGGTGAGCACCAGCAGGCGCTGTCCGACTGTTTTGCGGGGGCGCCGGTGCAGCCGGGCCGCGAGGCGTTCTGTGGGGCCGTCTGGAGTCCCGGCGAGTCGGGCCTGCCGATTCTCGATGGCGCGATCGCCTCGCTCGAGTGCCGGGTCGTCGGGACGTACCCGGTCGGGGACCACGACCTGTTCATCGGTCGGGTGGAGGCACTCGCCAACGAGAAGAATCATCCGCAGCCGTTGCTCTACTACCGTCGGCGCTATCTCCGGGTGGAGCAGGGCGAGGCGCTCCCGGTCGAGGGCGTCCAGGAAGGCTGAGCGAGGTGCGCTCCGTTCACGCCAACGGGCTCGACATCGCCTACGCCGTGCACGGTGCCGGGCCGCCGCTGGTCATGCTCCATGGCGCTACATCGACGGGTCGCGAGGACTTCGCGGCGCAGGTTCCGCTCTTCTCGAGGGCGTTTCTGGTGCATCTGCCGGATGCCCGCGGCCACGGGGCCACGCGCTGGGATGTGGCGGAGGGCTTCCGCTACGAGTGGCTGGTCGATGACCTGGCGGCGTTCGTGGACGCGCTCGGGATCGCCACGTTCCACCTGGTCGGATTCTCGATGGGCGCGATGACCGCGCTGCAGTTCGCGGCCCGCTGGCCGGACCGGCTGCGGACGCTCATCGTGGCCGGGATCACCACCCAGCGTGAGCCCCGGGCCAGCGTGGTACGCCGGCTGATGGACCCGGCCCGGATCGAGCGTGACGACCCGGCCTGGGCGGCCGCACTGGGCCGGCGCCACGATCCCGTCCAGGGGTCCGGGGCCTGGCGTCGGCTCCTGCCGGCGATCGTCGCGGACGTTGCGGCACAGCCGCTGCTGGGCCCCGCCGACCTGCGCCGGATCGACGTGCCGACGCTGGTTGCCGCTGGTGACCGCGACGTGTTCGTGCCGGTCGACCACGCCTGGGGGCTCAAGCGCCAGCTGCCCGATGCCCGACTGTTCATCGCCCCTGACTGTCCGCACGAGATCATGGTCAAACGGCCCGCGCTGTTCAACGAGGCGTGCGCCGGGTTCTACCGTTCGACCGAGGCGATCGCGCGCGGCCGGAGCAGCGGTGCCTGGCGCGCGTCGGACTCGGCGGCGGCAGCCGAGCCACCCGGCCGCACCGAGCCACCGAGCGGCGCTGAGCCACTAAGCGGCGCTGAGCCACCCAACGCCGGCGACTCACCCTTCGACGACCAGCCACCCAGCGGAGGTCCCCGATGACGACACTGCTCGCGCTCTTCCGCCGACCCGAGGGCGGCGACGAGGGCCTGGCCGCGTTCGAGCGGGCGTACGCAGAGACCCACTTGCCGCTCGTCGTCGAGACGCCCGGCCTCCGTTCCGTGCGCGTCCAGCGGGTGACCCAAGGTCTGGGCCCGCCAACCGACCTCGTGCTCATCACAGCCATGGACTTCGACGACCGGGCCGCACTCGACAACGGCCTCGCCTCCGACGCCATGCGCGCCGCTGGCCGCAACCTGCGCGATATCGCCCCCGGGCTGAGCACCCTGCTCGTGCTCGAGACGGCCGAGGAACTCGTGCCCGAGGGCTGGCGCCAACGGTGATGCGCGCCGCCGACCGCGCCTTCGGCGCTATGCGCGCCGCCGACCGCAAGACGTCCAGTTTGCGCGTGAGGCATGAGCGTGACCAGTTCGACCCGGATCTGGTCGGTTCCTTTCGCCACACGCAAGAACGGTGACAAACCGTGCGTCACATGCACATTCCGTGCACCTCTGCCGTCCGGCAGGTCGCACTCATGCGTGTGACGCGAACCGGGCCGCGGCCGGAGTAGCAGGCGGTCTGGCACGATTCGGCGCCCCCATCACGGTCCTGGCAGTGGATACTGGTGGCGACCCGCCCAGAGGAGTCGCATGACCGAGACCGCACCCGCCGTTTCGAAGTCGCCGCACCACCCCGTCGCGGCCTCGGCCGCCGATCGCGCCGTGGTCCGGGTCGACTTCCCGGCACCCGCGCCGTTCGGGCGAGGTGAACCGGCCGCGGCGGTCGCGCTCATCACGATCGATCGACCCGACGCCCTCAACGCGCTCAACGCGGCGGTCATGGACGGCTTGCTCGCGGCCCTGCAGCGGCTCGACGCAGATGCCACCTGCCGGGCGATCGTCCTGACCGGTGCGGGCAGCCGGGCGTTCGCCGCCGGGGCGGACATCAAGGCCATGGCCCGGGCGACGTCTGACACGATCGGTGCGGTCGGCCGCTTCGAGCACTGGGCCGAGATCCGGGAGATCAGCCTGCCGATCGTGGCCGCGGTGCGTGGCCTGGCGCTCGGCGGTGGCTGCGAGTTGGCCATGGCCTGCGACCTCATCGTCGCCGGTGACGACGCGCGATTCGGGCAGCCGGAGATCAAGCTCGGGGTGATCCCCGGCGCCGGCGCCACGCAGCGGCTGCCCCGCGCGATCGGCAAGGCTCGGGCGATGGCCCTCATCCTGACCGGCGATACGATCGACGCGCGCGAGGCCGACGCTCGGGGGCTGGTCAGCCTTGTCGTCCCGGCCGAGGAGACGCTCGATCGAGCCCTCGAGTTGGCGAGCCGGATTGCAGCCATGCCGGCGCAGGCCGTTCGGGCCGCCAAGGTGGTCGTCAACGCCGCCTTCGAACTGCCGTTGCGTGACGGTCTCGCCGCCGAGCAGCGGGCGTTCTTCGAGCTGTTCGGCACGGACGACCAGGTCGAGGGCATGGCCGCCTTCATCGAGAAGCGACCGCCTCGCTGGGCGGACCGAGCACCGGTGACGAGGAGGAATGGCCATGACCGATGACATCGAGCCGGGCGGGAGCGCGCGGGCACCGGAGCACGGGATCAGCATTCGGCGCGATCTCGACGACGAGCCGGAAGCGGCCATCCGCAACGCGGCGCCGGACCTGTTGACGCCGATCGACCCATCCTCACCGGTGAGCGGACACGTTCCACTGGCGGATAGCGGCCGTGCGCCCGCCTCGCACATGCCCGAGCATGACTGGCCGGCCGCGTCCGTCGTCCTCGTGCCGATCCTCCGCCCGGCCGGGACGCACGGGCTGCGCATCGACGAGATCGACCGGGCGACGCTCGTTGCGCATGCGAACAAGGCGCATACGATGCCGCTGCTGGGCGACGGGCCGTGCGGCCTGGCCGTGGTCTACGCCCTGCCGGCGGCCGGCTTCGATGTCATCGTCAATGGCGAGCACATCCTGTCCTGGGGAGTGGAGCCCGAGGCGGTCCACGACGCCGCGCTGGCGAACCTGGCCGCCTGGTCGGCCGGGGCGGACTGGAGCGACGAATCGTCCGGCGGGCGCCGCCTCATCAGCTCGGACACGGGCGCCGGCTGGGATGCTGCCCGGATCCTCCTGCCCGAGGTGCGCCAGTTCCTGGAAGGCAAACTTCGGATCGAGCCTCAGGCGCGCGTCCTGATCGGCCTGCCGGACCGCCACCTGCTCATGGCCGGCGCCCTGCTGCCGGGCGACGCCGAGTTCGCCGTGCTCTTCCACGACTATGTCGCGGAGCACGGCGACGGGGCGGACGAGCCGATCGATCGGCGTGTGTTTGAGCTTGTCGGGTCGGAATTGGTCGAGTTCAACGCCTGATGGACGGGTTCCGCGGCGCGATGGCCGAGCTCCGCGCCTGATGGGCGGGTTCCGCGACGCGATGGCCGAGCTCCGCGGCTGATGGGCTCGACCTTCACCGCGCTGCGCTGGGAGGTTGCCGAGGCGGTCGGCACGATCACCCTCGATCGGCCAGACGCGCTCAACAGCCTCGATGCGGCGCTCAAGCGGGACCTGCTGGCGGTGCTGCGCGAAGCCGACCGCGATCCGGCCGTGCGGGCGGTCATTCTCACCGGAGCCGGGCGGGCGTTCTGCGCGGGGCAGGATCTGCGGGAGCGGCTCGAGCCGGACGCCGCGCCACTCGACGTCGAGGTTCGCGAGCGCTACGTCCCGATCGTGCTGGCCATGCATCGTCTGGCCAAACCGATCGTGGGCGCGATCAACGGGGTGGCGGCCGGGGCCGGGGCCGGGCTCGCCTTCGCCTGCGACCTGCGCATCGCGGCCGACAGCGCCAGCTTCGTGCTTGCGTTCGGCCGGGTCGGGCTGGCGCCGGACAGTGGCGCGAGCTGGTTCCTGCCGCGGCTGGTCGGACTGGCGTATGCCGCCGAGCTCCTCTACCTGCCGGATGCCATGCCAGCCGTGGAAGCGCTCCGGATCGGCCTGGTGAGCCGGGTCGTGCCCGCCGCCGAGCTGCTGCCGCAGGCGCAGGCATTGGCTGGTCGGCTCGCGCAGGGAGCGCCGCGCGCGCTGGCGCTGACGAAACGGGCGCTCAACCGGTCGCTCGAGGTGGGACTGGCAGAGGCACTCGACTACGAGGCGTCCCTGCAAGGGATGGCCGGCCGCACCGCCGACCACGCTGAGGGCATGGCCGCCTTCATCGAGAAGCGGTCGCCGAGGTTCACCGGAGAGTAGGGGGCCCGCGCCCCCGCCCGGCCCGTGGCGCGACACCGCCTCGCTCGCGGCGTACCATCGCAATGCACAGCACCCTCCGCACGGAGGTCACCAGCAATGACGGACCCCCTCGCGCTGGCCCCCATCCTGCCCGAACAGGAACGCCGTCGGCTGCGCTTCAGCGATGACGTCCCGCAGGACGAGCGCCACCGCAATTTCGAAGCCCACATCGTGGCCGGCGGCAAGGTCGAGCCGGACGACTGGATGCCCGACGAGTACCGCCAGGAAGTCCTCCGGTTCGTCGAGATGCATGCCAACAGTGAGCTGATGGGTGTCCTCCCGGAGCGCGACTGGTTGCTGCGCGCGCCGACCCTCAAGCGCAAGCTGGCCCTCACCGCGAAGGTCCAGGACGAGGTCGGCCACGCTCAGCTGCTCTACCGCGTGGCAGAAGACCTGGGCAAACCGCGCGAGGCGATGTTCGACGACCTGCTGGCCGGCAAGACCAAGTTCCACAACGTCTTCCACTACCCCACCCGGTCATGGGCCGATGTCGGGATCATCGCCTGGCTGGTGGACGCGGCGGCGATCGTCGCTCAGCAGGCGCTGCGCGATTCCAGCTACGGTCCGTACGCCCGAACCATGCGCAAGATCTGCTGGGAAGAGTCGGTCCACATCATGCATGGCCGCGATGTGGTGGTGACCCTGGTCACCGGGACACCGGCGCAGCGGGCGATGGTCCAGGAGGCCCTCGATCGCTGGTGGGGTCCGCTCATGCAGATGCATGGGCCTCGGACGCCCCGTGAGAAGGACCGCGATCTGCACTGGCGGATCAAGGCCAAGTCGAGCGAGGAGCTCCGCCAGGAGTTCTTGACGATCTACGTGCCCCGCATCCGCGAGCTCGGCTTGCATATCCCGGATTCCGAACTCCGGTTCGATCAGGTGGCCGGCCAATGGCGCTACACGGAACCGGACTGGGACGAACTGCGCACGGTCGTTACCAACCACGGCCCCATGTCACAGGAGCGGCTGGCCTTCCGCCGACTCAACCGCGAGGAGACGCGCTGGGTCCGCGAGACGATCCTGGGCTCACCACGCGTCGCCGCCTGATCGGACAGGAGTCCGCGCACATGGCCGATCACACCGCCCGGACCCAGCCCGCCGAGACCCAGACTGCCCAACCAGCTGTCAACCTCGAACCGTACGAGGTCTTTCGCCAGGAGAAGGACGGCGATCCGATGCGCCACGGCGGGAGCGTCCTGGCACCCGACCCGACCCTGGCCGTCCACTACGCCCGCGAGCTGTACGGTCGCCGCCAGGAGTCCGTTCGCCTGTGGGTCGTCCGACGCGGGGACATCCACCTGCTCGAGGATCCGGACCTGCTCCAGCCACCGCTCGACCGTTCGTTCAAGAAGCCCGGTGGCTACGTTATGCGCCAGAAACTCGAGGCGGCCCGGGAACGAGCCGGCCAGGCCAAGCCGAAAGCTCGCGAGCGATGACCGGACGCTCGAGCCAGGACGACCAAGTCGACCTCTCGGCCGATCCGGACCCAATCGCGCACGCCGGATCGAGCCAGGCGTCCGGCGCCGACGAGAGCCCGACCAGCCCCGCCGACCCGACCGCCGACCCCGTCACGGCCGCGGCGCTGGCCGAGCTCCTCCTCGCGCTGGCCGACGACGACCTCGTCATCGGCTTCAGCGACTCCGAGTGGACCGGTATCGCCCCGATCCTCGAGGAGGACGTGGCGATGAGCTCGCTGGCCCAGGACGAGATCGGCCACGCCCGGGCGATCTACGAATTGCTCGCCGCACTCGTCGGCAGTGACGCCGACCGGCTGGCCTACGACCGTCCTCCCGAAGCGTATCGCCACGCCCGCCTGCTCGACCATGCGCGGGGCGACTGGGCCATGACGATCGCCCGACGCTACCTGTTCGATACCGCCAAGACCGTCCGACTCGAGGCTTTGCTTGGTTCCAGCGACCGACCGCTGGCCGAGCTGGTGGCCAAGATCCGGCGCGAGGAGGTCTATCACCTGCTCCACGTCGAGACGTGGCTCGATCGGCTGGCCCGCACGCCGGGCGAAGCTCGAACCCGGCTGTTGGCGGCTCTGGCCGTGCTCGAGCCGGACGCCAGCAGCGTGCTCGCTCCTCTTGCCGTCGAGCCTATCCTGCGCGGTTCGGGGATCCTGTCCGCCTCGTCGGCTTCGTTGCTCAACGCGTGGCACGCTCGCGTCGGCCCGACCTTCGCGCGGCTGGATCTTCCCCCGCTGCCGAAGACGGTCCCGGACCCGGCGCACGCACGCTGTGAGCACGGTGAGCCCTTTCGCTGGCTGTGGGGCGAGTTCACCTCGGTCCGACGGCTCGATCCGGCGGCGACCTGGTGAGCGCCCTGCCGGGCCGCACCGAGGCGGATGTCCAGTCCGCACTGGCGGCCGTCATGGACCCGGAACTGCCGTTCCTGTCGATCGTCGACCTCGGCATCGTCGGCACGGTCGAGGTGGGGCCGGGTCGCGTCCGGGTCGAGCTGCTGCCGACGTTCGTCGGCTGCCCCGCCCTCGATCTCATCCGCGACACCGTCGTCGAGCGCCTGACCGAACTCGCCCCGGACGCGGAAATCGGCGTGGAGGTCAGCTTTGCGCCGCCATGGACGTCGGACCGGATCAGCGAGGAGGGCCGCCGGCAGCTGCGGTTGCATGGGTTCGCCCCGCCGGAGCGACTGCACGACGGGGGAACTACGGCGGCAAGCCCGTGGCTCGGGTCGGCGACCGCCAGCGCGACGACAGCGATCCTTCTGCTCCGGCGGGTCCCCTGCCCGCACTGCGGATCGCGTCGGACCGAGCTGGAGAACGTCTTCGGTTCGACGCTGTGCCGAGCCATCCATCATTGCTCGGACTGCCACCAGCCGTTCGAGCAGTTCAAGCCCGTCTGACGTGGTGCGGTCGGCCGACTCGCCCGTCTCCGCGAGCGCGCCCACAGCCAACGACGCGCCCGCAGCCGCCAATGGGCTGACCGTGGGCAGCTCGGCCGCCACGACGCCGGTGGTCGGGATCGTGGGGGCTGGCACGATGGGGGCGGGAATCGCCCAGCTCGCCCTCGAGGGCGGTTCGCGGGTCCTGCTCCATGACGTCGATCCGACCGCGGTCGAGCGGGCCACGGCGCGGATCATGGCTGCGCTGCTCCAGCGGGCGTCCAAACGTGCCGCCACCGAGCCAACCGAGCCGAACGCCGCGCGCGAGTGGGCCGCCACGACGATTGCCCGGCTGGAGTCCGCGCCGGATCTGGACGCCCTCGCCCGAACGTCGGACATCGTCATCGAGGCGGCCTTGGAGGATCTCGGCGTCAAGCAGGCGATCTTTGCCAGGCTGGACGCGGTGGCTCTGCCCGGAACCATCCTGGCGACCAACACGAGCGCCATCTCGGTCGGCCAGATCGCGCTCGCCACCCGCCGTCCGGAGCGTGTCCTTGGGCTGCATTTCTTCAACCCTGCGCCGATCATGCGCCTGGTGGAGGTGGTGGCCGGGCCGAACACCGCGCCCGGACCCATTGGCCTGGCGATGGACATCGTGCGGAGCTGGGACCGGACCCCAGTCCGCTGCGCCGACACACCCGGGTTCATCGTCAACCGGGTCAATCGGCCGTTCACCCTTGAGGCGCTCCGGATCCTGGCGGCGGGCAGCAGCACGATCGAAGGGATCGACGCGGCGCTGCGCGCCGCTGGCTTCCCGATGGGCCCCTTCCAGCTGATGGACCTCGTAGGCATCGACGTCAACCTGGCCGCCGCGCGCGGGATCTACGAGGGATTCGGTCGCGCCCCGAGGTTCCGTCCCTCGCCGATCCAGGAGCAACTTGTGGCCGCCGGTCGCCTCGGCCGAAAATCCGGCCAGGGTTTCTACCGCTATGACCACGACGGTGGGGTGCTCGGCCCGGCCGTCGACGTACTCGGGGCGGCGCCGGTGCCACGGGACGTCACGGACGTCGCGCCACCCGCGCCGATGATCCCAGGTGAGATCGCCGACTGGGTCGTGCTGGCCATCGTCAACGAGGCCTGCCGCGCGCTGGGCGAGCACGTCGCGCTCCAGGACGACATCGACCTGGCCCTGCGCCTGGGCGCCGGCCATCCGCATGGACCGTTCGAGCAGGTCGACCGGTTCGGCGGTCCGGCCGGCGTCGTGGCCCGCCTCGAAGCGCTCGTGTCGGCGGGGCACGTTCGCTTCGAACCTGCCGCATTGCTTCGTGAACGCGCCGTCGCGCACTGAGCTGGTCGCTGCGCCTTGCGCTGGGCAGCACGCCCTGAGCTTGCCTCGGAGCAAGACGCCGGCACGACGCGCACCAAGTACCATGTCTGGGCCGCGCAACGCCTCCGGGGTGTGATGCGTGCGCACACACAAGAGGTACGAAACATGATTCACCGACCACGGTCTCTGGGCGGATTGGCTGCCACGTGTGCCGTTCTGGCCATCGCCGTCGCTGCCTGCAGCGGTTCGGCGTCGCCGTCTCCCTCCGCAGCCGCCTCGACCTCCGTTGCGACCGCCGCCTCGCTGGCGCCCTCCGTCGCACCGTCCGTCGCCGCCAGCGAGGCCCCCAGCCTCGACCTGTCCAGCTTCGCGATCCCGTCGTTCAACGCGGATACGAACCTGGAGGCGCTCCTGCCCAACGAGTTCTGCGGCACGAAGACCAAGAAGTTCAGCTTCGCCGGCGCGACCTTCCTCGCTCAGCCGAGCGCGAACAACCAGGCCTTCCTCGCCATCTTGTCGCAGATGGGCAAGGGGCCGGGCGACGTGTCCGTGGCCGTGGCCGGCGTCCAGACACCCGCCTGCGTGGGGATCTCGTTCGTCGCATTCCGGATCAAGGGTGCCGACCAGGGTCAGTTCGAGCAGCTCTTCCTGGCCGCCCAGGCCAAGGACAGCGGCGTCCAGCCGACGAAGGTCAACGTGGGCGGCAAGGATGTCTGGACCTACAAGGAGAAGACCGGCGCGAGCAGTCAGTGGCTGTACTTCAAGGGCGACGTGGCCTTTGGTGTGACCGCTTCGACCGACGCCCAGGCGGCACAGGCACTCCCGCTGCTGCCCTGACGAGGGCCCTGCCGCACCCTTGCTGCGTCCCCGCCTCGTCCCACCCGCGTCCTCGCCTCCGCCATTCTCCGCGACGACCCCGGCCCACCAATCGGGGTCGTCGCCGTGCGCCGGCCTACAATGCGGCCATGACCCGAGCCGTCCATCGCCCGCTGCGCGATCCGTGGATCGTGGCGGCCGTCCGGACGCCGATCGGACGCTATGGCGGCGCCCTTGCCGCGGTCCGACCCGATGACCTGGCCGCGGCCGTCCTGCGCGCCGTCGTCGATCGGGCCGGCCTCGACCCCGCCCTCGTCGAGGACGTCATCCTGGGCTGCGCCAACCAGGCCGGCGAGGACAACCGCGACGTCGCCCGGATGGCGCTCCTGCTGGCCGGCTTCCCGGTCGAGGTGGCCGGCCTGACCGTCAATCGGTTGTGTGGCAGCGGTCTCCAGGCGATCAACTCGGCCGCCCACGCCATCCAGGTCGGTGACGGTGACGTCTTCATCGGCGGTGGCGTCGAGTCGATGACCCGGGCGCCGTACGTCATGACCAAGCCCGAAACGGCCTACGATCGGGGCAACCGCGAGCTCCAGGACACGACCCTCGGCTGGCGTTTCGTCAACCCGGCCCTGGCCGCTCGACACCACCCGTACTCGATGGGCGAGACCGCCGAGAACATGGCTGAGCGCTGGCAGGTGGATCGGGCGCGCCAGGACGCGTTCGCCCTCGAGTCCCAGCGCAAGGCGGTGGCGGCAATCGAGGCCGGCCGGTTCGACTCCCAGCTCGTGCCGATCGAGGTGCCCCAGCGCAAGGGCGATCCGATCGTCGTTGCGCGTGATGAGCATCCGCGGGCGGACAGCAGCGTGGCGGCGCTGGCCAAGCTCCGGCCGGCGTTCCGTGAGGGCGGCACGGTCACGGCCGGCAACAGTTCCGGGATCAACGATGGCGCGTCGGCGGTCCTGCTCGTCGAGGCAGCCCGGGCGCGCGAGCTCGGGCTCCGGCCGCTGGCTCGGATCGTGTCGACCGCGGTCGCCGGGGTGGACCCCGCGATCATGGGCTACGGGCCGGTACCGGCCAGTCGCAAGGCCCTCGAGCGGGCGGGGATCGGCGTGGACGACCTCGACCTGGTCGAGCTCAACGAGGCCTTTGCCTCACAGTCGCTGGTGTGCATCGACGAGCTCGGCCTGGATCCGGCCCGGGTCAACGTCAACGGCGGCGCGATCGCCCTTGGCCACCCGCTGGGCATGAGCGGCGGCCGCCTGATCACGATGCTCGTCCACGAGCTAGCCCGGACCGGCGGTCGCTTCGGGCTGGCCACCATGTGCATCGGCGTCGGCCAGGGAATCGCCACCGTCGTCGAGCGGATCGAGGGTTGACTCGGGATTTCGACCGGGTACTTGTCGAAAATCGTTGCCATGCGTACGATATGGCCACTGGCCGGGATCGTCACCGTCACCCGGACGCCAGCACGAACCTTGATCCTCCCAAGGAGGCCGCAGCAGATGCTTGAAGTCCAGCCGACCGAACTCCTGCCGACCACGGTGCTCAGTCTGAGCGACGCGGCCGCCCTGAAGCTCCGTGAGATCACGGCCGAAGAGGCCAACCCGAACGTCGGCCTGCGCGTCTACGTCTACAGCGGCGGCTGCTCCGGCTTCAAGTACGGGATGATGATCGAGGACGCCCCCACCGCCGAGGACAAGGTCCTCAGGGCCAACGGCGTCACGGTCTACGTCGACGGCAAGAGCATTGACCTGCTCCAGGGTGCCCAGATCGACTACGTCGACACGCTCATGGGCGCGGGCTTCACGGTCAACAATCCCAACGCCGTTGCGGCCTGCGGCTGCGGCTCCAGCTTCCGCACCGCCGACGATGCCGGCGCACCGAAGGGCTGCTCCCACTAGGCCGACAAAGGCGACGTCGGCCGTCGTCCCGACAGACCTGCACACCCCAGCTCTGGACCGTGTCCGGAGCGAACGAAGCCGCCGGACCCAGCCCCCGGCGGCTTCCAGATTCCCGGCGAAGACCGGATTCCGGACGGCTTCCACGTCGTTGGGCATCACCGGCCGCCGGATCGTCCTTGGTCATGCGACCCACTGAGCGAGTCGATGGAACTACCGCTGTTTCCGCTGCACACGGTGCTCTGCCCGGGCGTGGCCCTGCCGCTGGTCGTGTTCGAGGAGCGCTACCTGGCCATGGTCGCGCACTGCCTGCGCACGGACAACCCGTTCGGTGTCGTGCTCATCCGCGAGGGGCGCGAGGTCGGCGGGGGTCCGACGTCGCTCGCGACTGTCGGCACGATCGCCGAGATCCGAGAGGTGCAGCAGTCCAGCGAGCGGCGCTACGAACTGCTCGTCGTGGGCACAAAGCGGTTCCGGATCGGCGGCGTGACCGTGGGTCGGAAACCGTATCTCGTGGGCGAGGTAGAGGAAATTCCGGATCCGGTTGGCGACCCCGCAGCAGCGCGCAGCCTGACGGAGCTCGTCACGGAACGGTTTGTCCAGTACCTGACACTCCTGCAACCGCTCGAGGGCGAGGACGCCGACGAGATCGATGTCCAGGTGGAGCTCGACGTCGAAGACGACGCCGACGAGGCAACAGAGGCGACCGATGCGGCCGACGCGGCCGAGACTCCCGGTGCACGGCTACCCCCCGTCGCGGGGCTTTCGGGCTCGGCGCCTTGGGCAGGCTCGACCGGTTCCGCCCGCGGCGGCGACGAGCGACTCGACGACGTCGCTCGTCGGGTCGTTGTCCCGGATGATCCGACGATCCTGTCGTACCTGTTGTCGGGGATCATCCAGGTCGACCAGCCCAGGCGCCAGAAGCTGCTCGAGGCACCCACGACCGAGGCCCGTTTGACGGAGCTCGTTCGACTCATCGATCGCGAGCTGGTCCTCCTGGAGCGGCGCCTGCGCAACTTCAGCGTCGATCCGAGCGCGACGGTCGTGCGCCGGAACTAGACGTGCTTCCGATGGGGGACATCTGGTTGGCCCGCCGGCCCGGGTGGGCCGCGGGGCCTCGACTCTGATCCGCCGCGCGCAACCATTTGCGTGTGACGCACAAGCGCGACGGTTGGCCCCCCTGGGCGCCGGTTCGACCCCGGATCTGGTCGAATCCGTGCGCGACACGCAAGAACGGGGACAAACCGTGCGTC
>JANMQO010000201.1:0-3474 GCA_031370565.1 Chloroflexota bacterium | reverse complement strand
GACGTGGTCCAGGAAGCCTTCTTCTCGGCGTATCGCCACATGGGCTCGTTCCGCGGCGGCAGCGTCAAGAGCTGGTTGAGCCGGATCGCCGTCAACGCCGCGATGGACCTGCAGCGCGCCCGGCGCCGACGCCCGGTGCAGCCGTACCCCGAGTTTGAGGACGAGAGCTGGCAGCCGCCGGCCGGCGAGGAGGCTGATCCGGAACGGCTCGTCGTGGGCGCCGAGCGTTCGCGGGCGTTGGCAGCGGCGCTCGCCCAGATCGGCGACGATCAGCGCGCGGCCATCGTCCTGTTCGATGTCCAGGGCTTCGACTACGGGGAGATCGCCCGGTTGACCGGCGTCTCGCTCGGGACGGTCAAGTCGCGCATCCATCGCGGCCGGCTGGCCCTGCGGGGGTTGCTCGAGGAGCGCATGGAACTCTTTCGTGAGTGAGGTCGTCTGAGCGCCGTGCAGCCCATCGACCATAGCCAGCCCGGTCACGACGACACGCTGGTCGCCCGCCTTGCCGCCGACGACCTCGACGGACCCGAAGCTGCGGCTGCCCGGACGCTCGTGGCGGAGTGCCCGGCCTGCGCAACGCTGCTGGCCGACCTGCGCGCGATCATGCAGGCGACGGCCACGCTTCCGGCTCCGCGCCGCACGCGTGACTTCCGGTTGACCGAGGCCGACGCCGCGCGGCTGCGGCCGGCCGGCTGGCGCGCGATCCTGCGAGCGTTTGGTCAACCGCGAATGGCTGTCGCCGGGCCTCTCGCCACGGGTCTTGCCGCGCTCGGCATCGGCGGTCTGCTCATCGCGACCCTGTCTGGCGGAATGACCGGGGCTGCCACGGGTGCGGCCGGGGCACTGCCCTTTGGTGCTGCCCAGCGCGCCGGAGCACCCAGCGGCGCGGCCTATGCACCGACGCCGGAGCAGCAGGTCCAGCCATTTGCGGCCGCTCCGTCACCGGCTGGCCCGGCCTCCGCCGACGCGCTGGCTCCGAGCGCGCCATCGGCGGCGGCCCTGGCCCCGGTGCCAAGCACGACCTCCGGCGCGGCGCCAAGCCTTGCCGCGGGCCTCAATTCCAAGGGCGCCCAGCCATCGTCGGGGGCGGCGGTGTCAGCCGCTCCAGCGCCGCTCACGAGCCAGCTGACCGATAGCGCGGGCCAGACGAGCGCCGCACCCTCAGACCGTCGGGTGTCCGCTGCGACAAGCGGCTCAGTGGCGGACCTGTCGTCGAGCCCGTCGCCGCTCATCGTCGGCTCGGTGGTCCTCCTGCTCGTCGGGTTGGGGCTTGGGCTGCTCCGCCTGGTGGGCCGCCGGCTGGCCTGATCGGCGCCGGCTTGGCCTGATCGGCCGCCGTCGCGGCCGATGGGTCGCCGTCGCGGCTGACGGCCGCGGCCGGGCTTGAGCGCCGAACCCGTTCCGATCCGACCCGGCGTGGGTCCCCGGGTACACTCCGACCGTGGACACCCAGCGCACCGAGGCCGGCCGGCCGGACCGCCTCATGCTGCTCGACGGCAACGGACTCATCTATCGCGGGTACTTCGCTTTGCCCCCGTTGACGACCTCCAAGGGGGAGCTGGTCAACGCGGTGTTTGGCTTCTGCAGCATCGTCCTGCGGGCCATCCAGGACATCCGGCCGGACTATCTGGCCGTGGCTTTCGACCTGCCCGGTCCAACCTTCCGCCACGAACGGTTCGCCGAGTACAAGGCCACCCGCCAGAAGATGCCCGACGACCTGCGGGACCAGTTCCCCAAGGTCCGTGAGCTGGTGCGGGCACTGCGCTTCCCGGTCTACGAGCTGGCTGGGTTCGAGGCGGACGACGTCATCGGCACGCTGACCGTCCAGGCCGAAGCAGCTGGGCTGGATACGACCATCGTGACCGGCGACCTGGACATGCTCCAGCTGGTCACCGACCGGACCCGCGTCATGACCACCCGATCCGGGGTCCAGAATACGGTCATCTACGACCCGACCCGGATCGACGAGCGCTACGGCCTGCGAGCCAGCCAGATGGTCGACTTCAAGGTCCTCAAGGGCGACGCGACCGACAACATTCCGGGCGTTCCCGGGATCGGTGACAAGACGGCGGCCAAGCTGATCGGGGTGTACGGCGGGCTCGAGGGACTGTACGCACACCTCGACGAGCTCACCCCGGCGCGCTTCCGGGAGCCCCTCCGCGACGCGCACGAGCGCCTGCTCGAGAGCCGCCAGCTCATGACGATCGTGCGCGACCTGCCGCTGGCCATCGACCTCGCTGTGGCCAGGCTGGGCGAGTACGATCGCGAGGCGGTCATCCGGCTGTTTCGCGAATACGAGTTCCGCTCGCTCATCGAGCGACTGCCGCCACTCCGCGGGGAATCGGCCGGCGAGACGCTCGAATCGCTCCGGACGATGGATGCGGCGGCGCCCATGTCGGCTGCCCGGGTGGCTGCCGATCGTCCGTCAGGCTGGGGGCCCGCGCCGGCCGGCGGGGCGCGGCAGAGCTCCTCCCGCCCGGTCGGAGGCTCGCTCATCGGGCAGGGGAGCGGCCTGCAGCTGTCGCTCGACTTCGGAGCGGTCGGTGCGCCGACGTTGAGCGGGTCGTCAGACGGCACACCGACCGCGCTTCCGGCCAGGGCGGAATCCCCGGCGCCGGTCGTGACGCGGCCGGGCGACCCAGAACCGCGCCCCGGGGTGGTCCTGCCGCCGGTGGACCTGCCGGCTGCCCTCGCCGCCGCCATCATCGACCCGGGTGGTCGGATCGAGCTGTACAGCGGCGCCGCGGTCGACGCCCTGGAAGCGTGGCTCGCCGCGCAGCCGTCCGTGGGTGCCGCACTCCTGCTCGACGATCCCCGGCCGCGCGCCGGCACGGCCCTCGCCCTTGCCCTGGCCGGCGCTGACGGCCGGACGGTGGCCGTGGAGGGCCCGGACGATGCGGCCCGGCTGCGACGGCTCGTCTGGCGGCTGAGTACGCCACTCGTCGGCCACGAGCTCAAGCCATTGCTCGTGGCGCACTTCGTCGAAGCACCGGATTCGCCACCCAGCCCGGTCGCCTTCGACACCCAGATCGCTGCCTACCTGCTCAATGCCGCGCTGCGCAGCCAGACGATTGCCGATGTCGTGGCCGAGCAGCTCGACCTGATCCTGCCCGACGCCAAGGAGCTCCCGCCGTTCGCCCGGGCCGGCCTGGAGGCGCTTTCTGCGATCGCGGCTCGTGGGCCGCTCGCCCTGGCCCTTGAGCGCGAGAGCCTCGACCGGCTGTTCGCCGAACTCGAGCTGCCGCTCGTTGCCGTGCTGGCCCGCATGGAGGCGGTCGGCGTGGCGCTCGACCGGGCCGCCCTGGCGACGCTCACAATCGAATTCCAGGGCGAGATCGAGCGGCTCGAACGGGAGATCCACGAGTCGGTTGGCCACGAGTTCAACCTGGGCAGCCCCAAGCAACTGGAGCAGGTCCTCTTCCAGGAATTGCATCTGCCGACGGGCAAGAAGACCAAGACCGGCTACTCCACGGA
>JANMQO010000180.1:0-7692 GCA_031370565.1 Chloroflexota bacterium | reverse complement strand
AGCACGGTCAGTCCGTAGATGACCATGTTGCCGCCGATCTGGGTGGCCGCCTGGGCCAGCCAGAGGAGCAGGAAGCTGCGGTTGTGCAGGACGGCGAGCGTGCCCGTGCCGTCGGGTGCCTGGCCCGGTTCGTCTGACCCGCGCTGCGCTTCAACGGTTGCCATCAGGGGCATCGCCGCCGGCAGAGCGGCCCCCAGCCCGAGTCCCAGTCCCGTCCCATGGGTCGGGCCGCCCCCCTCCATCGCGGCACCGCCTTCAGCCGTGGTACTGCCTGTGGCCATGCCGCTGCCCTGCGCCGGGGCACTGCCTTCGGTTGGGGTGCCGCCGCCGATCGGCGCGCTGGTCCCGCTGGACGCCCCCGGCCCGGTATCCTCGCGACCGGTGCGGGAGGCCGACTCGGACGGACCTACATCGCGCCTCGACATCAGACCGGTTCCCGGGCGACGGGGCTCAGCACGGCCGTGATGGCTGGATCCCCGCGCAGGTCGAAGCCCGCCAAGCGTCGTTCGACCTGCCTGCGGGCCACCAGGACATGCCGTGCGCAGATCGTGCAGCGCAGCCCAACGTCGGCCCCCAGGCGGTCCACCAGCCAGCTGGTGCCGCCGCACGGATGTTGCCGCTCGAGGCGGATGACATCGCCCAGCAGAAACAGGGTGGGGAGCCGGTCAGGCACCGGAATGGCACCGCAGCCTGCGTCGGGAACGGGTCAAGGCAGGACGTCCATCGGCCGCTGAGGGTATCAGAGCTGTGGTGTGCCATGCGCCGGAAGGAGGTTGCGGGTCGTCGCTGGCAGGCGCAGGACGTCGACCGGGACAACCGTCAACTGGACCTGCGGAAAGGTGGCGGCGAGCTGTGCGACGATCCCGGAGGCGCGCAGCAGCGAACCCGTGAGCGTCGCCGAATTGCCGATAGCCGAGACCTGGAACGGGTCGCTGAGCGTGCGGTTCTCGACCGACAACGAGCCTGGCGGGCCGGCCACGACGGTGCCCGGAACGACCCGGACGTCGGCCACCGAGAGCGCCTCGGCGCCGACGTTGCGGAGCTCGTTGAGGAGGTCCTGGACGCCGGCGGCCGCGATCGGCCCGCTGATCGTCACGCGCACACCCGAGCCGGTCACCGCGTCCAGGCCGGTCCAGGCGCGCACCCGGGCCAGGTCGAGCCGGAGCTGGTCGACCGACGTCTCGCCGCGCGCCTTGGCGCCCTGCAGGTCGCGCAACTCCTGGTCGGTCGTCGCGATCTCTGCGCGGAGCTGGTCGTTGCGGGTGTTGAGGTTGGCCACCAGCACGGTAAGCTCCGGGGCGGACAATGCCTCCAGTCCGGCGCCGGTCGATTGCGTCCGGAGCTGGACGATGACGAGCAGGCCGAGGATGGCTGCCACGATGGCGAGCGAAAACTGGTTGCGTGGCGTTCGCATGGCGGCTAGGGCGCCGGACTCGGACCGGTCGATTCAGGCCGGGCGTAGCGCAGGTTGATCACGCCGGCATAGGCCGGAATGGTCACGTCCTTCAGCTCGGCAAAGCCGACCTGGATTCCAAAGGCCTCGACCCGCGTCCGGACGAACTTGCGGAAGCCGGCCGACCCGTTGAGCTGGTCGAACAGGCCCGCCGGACCGATGGCCGAGACCTGGTAGGGCGGCGAGAGGTACGCCGCGTTGACCAGGACGGAGCCGCCGATGTCGATGATCGCGGTGCTCACGGTCACCCGTTCGTTGTTGACCGCCACGGCCTCTGCGCCGGCCAACCAGAGCTGCTCGACCACGGTTCGCACATCGCGCGCCGCGATGGCGTAGTCGGTCGGGTTGTCGCCCGGCGAGCTCGGCTTGGTTGAATCGCGCAGCTGCAGGACAAGTCCCTGGCCCTGCAGGGCAATCAATCCAGCATCGGTGCGAGCCTGACGCACTTGGCTGTCGAGATCATGTGACAACACTGCGCTGCCCTGTCCCTGCGACTCGATCGTCTGGATTTGCTGGCGCAGGTCGAGCAGATGCTGCTTGAGGCCATCTTGCTGAGTCTGCAGTTCGTGGGCCGTCTCGACCAGGGGGATACGTTCATTGCTTGTATAGCGCGCCCGGGGCGCCTCGGTCTGCAACTGCGTCGCGATGAGGAAGCCGAGCGTCAGCAGGGCCACCGCCAGGGTCACCTGCCAGCTTGGGATGGAGCGCAGCAGTCGTCGGGCAGCCGTCACGGGGCGGGATCCGGCGGGTCGGTCCTGTTGCGGCGTCGGTGGAGCCTTCTACGCACGAGGATTGCGAGGAGTCCGAGGAGCAGCACGCCAAGTGCCACGCCGATCGGCAGGACGAGGGCCGCGCCAGACCCAATGGGTGCGGTAGCCGCGCCGCCAGGGTCGCCGCCGGTCGTCGCACCGGGAGTCCTCGCTGCCGGCGTGCTGGTTGAGGCGCCTGGGGCTGTCTCGCCCGTCCCGACCCAGGCGACAGGCAGGGGCCCCCGTGGTGGGGGTCGCGGGCCGTACACGGTTGGCGTACTGGCCCCAGTGTCGCGGAGCCAGGCAGCCTGGAAGGTAGCCACGTCCGGGCCGGGGGCACCAGCTCCGGTGGCCAACCCCGTGCGGAAGGCCTGGTCGTCGCTCACCCCCCCGGCATACAGGTGGATGAGCCGCACGAGCGCCACGCGTCCATAGGTTCGGACGAGGTAGTCGATCGCGGACACGCTCTCTCCGTAGGCCAGGTAGAACTGGTCGCGGGTCGTGGGGAATTGCCCGGCCAGGCCGTCGAGCGGGATGATCGTGGCCTCCTGGACGGCGCCGGTCACGGCCGCCCGCCAGGCACTCGTGTAGCCCTCCGACAGATAGACGGCCAGCCCCTCGTTCAGCCAGCGCGGCGGAAAGTGATACGGGTTGCGGACGGCGGTGTCGAACACGAGATGGGTGAGCTCATGGGGCACGACCACGCCGACCCACGACGCATCGATTTCGTCTGGGGTGATCAGCGCGAACATGGTCCGAATGTCCGCATGCGCCTCGCCGCCGACATTCTCGCGCGTGCCGGGTCCCAGCGCGTCGTAGAAGGCCTGTTGCTCGGCGTACACGAAGAAATCGATCGGGCGGTCCTCACTGACGCCCAGCACGGCCGACGCCTGGGCGACGGCACGTTCGCCGATTGCGAGGGTCCGCGCACCGAAGGCAGCCGAGCCGCGATACCAGTGGACGCGCACGATGGGACCGGCCACGGTCTGCCAGGCGAAGCGCGTGTCAGCGTAGGTGACCGAAACCACCGGCCCGACGGACGTCCGGCCGTCCGCCGTCACCAGCCGCCAGTGCGCTCGGATGGTGGTGTTGGGGACGATATGGCCGTCGGCCTCGCGCAGCTCGAACGTCAGCTGGGACGGGATGGCGCCTGGCTGGTCAGCGTTGAGCGGGACCACCACCGGCCCGGTTGCGTCGGGATAGTCGAGCAGGATCTCTGCCCGGGCCGTCATGCCACCGGCCTGGACCGGCTGGCGGAAGACGACCCCGGTTCCGAACGTCGCGATGGCACTCGGGGCGCTCCAGGCGACCGAAAGCGTGGGTGTCGCCAGTAGCGGTGTGGTCAGCACCGACCGGGCGGGCGACGCGAACACTGATGGCTTCAACGCCGCGAGCGCCGGTGACGCCGGGCCGATGCCGATGGGCAGCAGCGTCGCGAGCACGGCCAGGAAGACGGTCCGGACGGACCGCCCCGCAGCTGCTCGTCGGTTGGGAAGCGCGGTCGCCGAACTCATTGGCTGGCCCAGGCGAGTCCGGCCAGGCGCACGATCCCGAGGCCACTGTCCGAGGCGCCCAGCAGACCTTGCCGGGCGAGGGCATAGCCCGCGCCGTAGGCCACCGGGATGACCGGCACGTCGCGTTGGATGAGCAGCTCCGCCTGGTCGTAGGCGGCGCGAATGGCGCCGGGATCTGCGGCGTTGTCGGCCGCCCCGGCCTGGGAGATTGCCAGGTCGAAGTCCGGTGAACTCCAGTGCCCGTAGTTGTTCGTGCCGCCGCTGCCCAGCAGCAGGCCCAGAAAGTCGTTCGGGCCCGGGTAGTCCGCGACCCAACTCAGGGACCAGAACGCCGGCGGCTGCGGCGAGGCCAACCGGGCGAAGTACGTATCGAAGGTCATCTGTTCGACCTGGACGCGGATCCCCAGCGAACGCTGAAGGTCGGTCAGGATCGCGTCGTCCCAGCCGGAGCCGGTCGAGAGCATGGTCACCGCGGGAAACCCGGCGCCGCCCGGATAGCCGGCGGCGGCCAGCTCGGCGCGAGCGGCCGTCGGACCAAAGACGGGGCTGAAATCACGACTGCCTCGACCGGGGATACCGGGTGGCACCATGCTCGTGGCCGGAAGATCCGTGCCGTCCGAACTGAGCGCCACGATCCGTTTCCAGTCGACGGCCGCGGCAAAGGCGCGCCGCACGTGGACGTCGTTGAACGGTGGGCGGGTTGTGTCGAAGCCGTAGTACGTCACCGACAGCGAGGGCACGGCGCGCAGGGTCGGCCCAAGGGTGGGGTCGAATCGGATCCAGGCGGCATCACCTGCCCCGATCGGGGTGTAGTCGAGTTGACCGGCGGCGAACGCCTCGACCGGACTGCGACCGGCCAGGCTCGTCTTCAGGTGGACGGTCCGGATCGCCGCGATACCGGCCCAGTAGTGGGGGTTGGCCCGAAGGGTCAACTCGTCGGCGGTCTGGGCCGCCAGCACGTACGCCCCGCTGCCCACGAAGCCGGGGCCCGGCGACAGCGCGGTGCTGTTCGTGTCCAGGCTGGGCGGGACGATCGCGAAGGTGGGGCTGGCGATGATTGCCGGGAACTCCGCGGCTGGTCGGTTGAGGCGGACTTCCACGGTGGTGCCGTTCGCGCGCAAGCCAACCGAGCTCGAATCCGTGGACCGGCCGTGGAGGTAGTCCGTTGCACCGACCACGTCGGTCAGGAGCGAGGCGAGGGGTGACGGATGGGCAGGGTTGAGCACGCGCAACCAGCTGCGCACCACGTCCGTGGCACCAAGGGGTGAGCCGTCGGAATAGGTGAGGCCGTCGCGCATCTGGAAGGTGATCTGTCGCCCACCATCGAGCACCTGCCAGGACGCTGCCAGGGCCGGCCGCACATGCAGGTCGGGATCGAAGGCGGTCAGCGTCTCGAACAACTGGGCGCTCACCTGCGCGCTGCCCAGATCGCCCTGCGCCGCGGGATCCAGCTGTGTCGGGGCGCCGGACAGGATCGTCACGTCCGTCGGTGAACTCGCCGCAACGCCTGCCGTGCGCGGATGACCAGCAGCGGCCACCCCGAGCAGTCCCACGGTCAGGGCCACACCGACCGCGAGGATCGCGGTGAGACGGCGGGTCCGGCGCCGGTGCGGTGTGCCCCCGGCGAGCGTGCCCCCGCTCAGGTCAGAATCCGCATAGCTCCAGTTGCGCATGCCGAAAGTCTAGCGGTGATGCTCATGAAGGTGGCTGGCCTCGGCATCCCTTGGGTCGATCGGCATCGCGAACATCGCGAACATCGGATCAGTCGGGTGGTTGCACAGACTGCCACGCGCGATACGACCTGCCCCGCGGCGGTTCGCGGCACCGAGCTCGAGCGCAGGTCCGGCGGTCGGCCGCCGCTTGAGTGGCGCCTCGCCTGCCTGCGTTCCCGTTTGCGTGGGACGTGAACCGGGGCCGGCGGTCTGGCCGGTTTCAGGCCAACCCGGGCCAGCCCGGATCACGCTGGATCCAGCCTGAAGCGGCGGACAGCAGTAGAGGCCTCGCTTGTCACACCGCCGGGGGAACGATGTATTGCCGCGAGGCCTCTGCGTCGAGTAACGACGCGATGGGCGATTCGTTAGGGCTGTGCGCGCCGGGCGTGAATCGCCATCTGGCGGCCGCTCAGCCGGAGCGATTGGCACTGGACGACCGGCCAGCGACGAGGTCCGGCCGTCGGCCGAATCGGTCCAGGATCCGATAGCCGTTACGCCGGCTCTCGCGGTCCCGGGCAGCCGGGTCCGTCGCAGTCAGTGCGCCTCCGCGCTCCGGGGTACGGGTGGACTCCGGCGCACCCGAGCGCTGTGGGTCGCCGCCAACCACGCGACCACCAGCAGCTGCTGGTGCCAACGGCAGCCCGCCCACGACGACGGCCCGCCGAGGCGGTTGCCCCTCCCCTTCGTCGCGCAACACGAGGCTCCACCAGACGTCCAGCAGTCGACCGCCCAGGAAGCGCTCGTCGAGCGGGCCTCGGGCGCTGAGGTCCGCTCGACGGAAGGCGAGGCAAGAGCCCTCGATCGCGTCCACATCGAGGTCCGCCGACGGTTCGAAGTGTCGGAGGTCGACCGAGACGAGGCCACGGGCGCCGGCTACGGCGACGGACGGATCGTCCAGCGCGCGGACCAGTGGACCGACCAGATCGCCCACCGGCTCGAGGCCCAGGTCGAGCAGGATGACGACGGCCCCGAGCGAACGCCGGAGGCCTGCGTTCCAGGCCGCCGCATTCCCGAGACGCGTGCTCGTCCAGATCAGCTCCAGCGGGGTTCCGCCGATCGGACCGGCAGCCGCGCCGGCCGAATCCAGCAAGCTGGCAGCAACCGTGTCGCTGGGGGCATCGGCGACGAGCACGACCTGGCTGCGGACTGGGGCATGGCGGCGCAGCCCGGACAGGGTTGCGCGCAAAGCCGCGACATCGTCCGTCGCGACGAGGATGATCGTGGCCTCCATAGTGGCCGCTTCAAGCAAGCGCGACGGCACAGAATCGCTCCGGCCATAGCGTACGAACCCGTCCTCAAGGAGATCGGGCGGGTGGGCCGGCAGGAGCTGGAAGCTCGTGCCGCGGTCGACGACCTTCCAGCCGGCTGCCTCGATTGCGGCCAGGAGGCGGTCCGCCTCGGGCCAGTCTCGAGCGTCGCGGGCGGCTGCCCGGGCATGGGCGAGGGCGACGACTTCCGGGCGGGCGACTGCGGTCATCCGGGTCCGTCGACGGGCGACGAATCGGAAGGGCCGTCGTGCCGCGGCTCATCATCGTGGCCCGTGGTATCCTCATGCGACAGGTCGTCGCCTGCCCGTGGGGCGTTACCGCCGGGGGCTCGCTCGCCGCGCATGTCCTGGGCGACCTCGCGACCCTTGACAGCCACCCGGTGGCCAACTTCCTCGGTCTTCCCGGCAGCGCGGCGAGCCATCGGACCGGCCGCCTCGCCAGCCTTGGCGGCAAGCTCCGCGGCGCGGGCGGCGATCGCGCGCAGCGTCGGAGCCGCTTGAGTGGCCAGGTTCGAAATCATCGCCTCGAGCTGTTCGATGGCGGTTCGCCCTTCACTCGACGAAGAACCGGTATGGGCCTCGTGGGCATCGGCCTCGTCGGCGTGTGGCGCCGTCGGCTCGGGATCACCGGCGGGTGGAAGCTGTTGATCAGTCATGACCTGCACCTTGGTATTGCGCGGAACGTCAGTCCGGACGGAGCCGGTCGGCCCGCCGGGAGGGTGGCGCCCCTGGAGGGAATCGAACCCCCGACGCAGGCCTTAGGACGGCCTCGCTCTATCCGCTGAGCTACAGGGGCGCGCCATATGGATGGTACCGCGTCGACGCGCAAGCCTATGTCCACGCGCAAGCCTATTGAGGTGGCGTCCTGAACCCGCTGTAAAAGTGAAGACGGCGTAGGCTCCGAAGCGGACCTTGGAAGTTCGCAGAGGAGACCACGCCGTGGAACGAAGAATAGCCCCCAGCGTCCAGATCGAGGCAGCCATCGAGGCGGTCCTGC